>QIDJ01000240.1 GCA_003228395.1 Flammeovirgaceae bacterium | reverse complement strand
TGATTCAAGGAAGTATATATTACAAGCAATTTTTATTGTAATAGGATTCGTTTTCCTATCCAAGCTGTTTGTAATACAGGTTCTGAGCAGCGAATACAAGGATGCCGCTGAAAGCAATATTATAATGGAAGTTATAGAATATCCCTACAGGGGACTGATCTATGACAGAAACGGAAAATATCTGGTGATAAATGAACCTGAATTTGATCTTCTTGTTATTCCAAACAATGTGCAGTCCATGGATACATCTGCATTTTGCCGTCTAATTGGAATTACCAGAGAAGAATTTGAAGAGAAATTACATTCTGCAAAAAAATATAGTTATGTCAAAACTTCCGTGTTTCAAAAACAGATCCCTTTGGAAGAATACGGCAGAATACAGGATTTTCTTGTGGACTACCCGGGATTTGAAATCAGGGCCCGGACCATTCGCTCATACCCTGATTCCATCTTGTCGCATCCGTTGGGCTATATTGCTGAGATAAACCGACCTGAGTTGGAAAATGACGAGGATAAATACTATCACCAGGGCGATTACATAGGCAAAAGCGGGCTTGAGCTTTATTACGAAGAGCCCATGAGGGGCCAGCGGGGTAAAAAATTTAAAATAAAAAATGTTAGCGGCGTTGAAAAAGGTGATTTTGAAAACGGAAAATTCGACACGCTGGCTGTTCCGGGTTTCGATTTATTCACCACCATCGATGCCGGGCTCCAGAAGTACGCTGAAAAACTTCTGGAAGGCAAAGTAGGCAGTGTGGTGGCTATTGAACCTCGTACAGGTGAAATTCTTGCTATGGTGAGCAGCCCGTTTTATGACCCCAACATTTTAACTGGCCGGAATTTTGGAAATAATTTTGCTGAACTTCAGGCCGACACACTTGTTCCCCTCTTTAACCGCCCTATCATGGCCATGTATCCTCCCGGATCAATTTTTAAAATTGTACAAGCCCTTGTTGGTCTTGAACAAGGAGTAATTGACCCGGATGAACTCATTTACATTGATGGCACACTTATTGGAGATCACGCTCCTCCGGGCTTGTACGATCTTCATGAAGCTATCAAACAAAGCTCAAACAATTATTTTTTCAAAACCTTTCGTAAGATCATTAACCACAATATTGATCCCAATACCTACACCGACTCCCGTATCGGACTCGAAAAATGGCAAAAAATGGTTATGAACTTCGGATTGGGAGCGCCTTTGGGAATTGACCTTCCGAATGAAAAAGGAGGGCAAATACCCGGAGCGGCATATTACAATAAAATTTACGGAGAAGGGCGCTGGAAATTTTCCACAATTGCATCACTAAGCATCGGGCAGGGTGAAATGCTCCTAAGCCCGTTACAAATGGCTAATCTGGCAACTATCATTGCCAACCGGGGGGGGTTTTATACGCCACATTTTGGCAGAGAAATAGGCGAGGAACCAGGAACTTTGGCAGCATTTACTGTGAAGCATGATGTGGGTATCTCCACGGAATATTATGATATCGTGATCAATGCTATGGAAGATGCACTGAAGAGCACCGCATGGCGCGCCGTAATTCCTGATATTACTATATGCGGGAAAACCGGGACAGCAGAAAATCCTCACGGCGAAGACCATTCTGTGTTTATGGCATTTGCACCCAAAGACGAGCCTGAAATTGCCATTTCAGTTTATGTTGAAAACGCCGGATGGGGCGGACGGGCTGCAGCTTCTACGGCTAGCCTGCTTATAGAGAAATATCTGAAAGGTGAAATAACCAGGCCCTGGCTTGAAGAGTTTGTGTTGAAAGGAGAGTTTATATATTGAGAAGAAATATTGACATACTTAGTGAAATCGACTGGTTTACGGTTTTGCTGTTTTATTGCCTTGTGTTCCTCGGCTGGTTGAATATCTATGCAGCCGACTACGACGAAAATTTGGCGCAAAACATATTCAGTCTTACAAACAATTCGGGCAAACAACTTATTTTCATCGGTTTCACTTTTATCATTGTCACTTTTATACTCGCGATTGATTTCAAATTTTATAACACTTTTGCCTATGTGATTTACGGCGTTCTGATGCTGATGTTGATCGGGGTTATGCTGTTTGCTCGGGAAATAAACGGGGCAAGATCGTGGATCCAGATCGGGCAATTTAGCCTTCAACCCTCGGAACTGGCTAAATTTGCAACAGCGTTGGCACTCGCCAGGTATATGTCAGTTCAGGGTTTTAAACTGAATAAAGTACGAAACCAGGCCGTAATGGCATTCATTATCGGATTGCCTGCTGCGCTTGTCGTTCTGCAGGGTGCTGTAGGAACCGCACTTGTGTTCAGCGCATTTATATTGGTATTGTTCAGAGAAGGGATGTCTCCGGTATTGCTGATAGCGGGTGTTAGTATGGCTGCCTTGTTTATCCTCACATTGCTGATGAATCAAACAACCCTGCTAATTTCATTAGCAGTGATCGGGCTTGTGATAATACTAGCAGGCAAAAAATCATTCAAACGTATTGCAATAATCGTAGCCGGCGTTTTACTGATCGCCGCAACCATAAAAGGTGTTGACTATGCTTTTTATAAAATTTTGAAACCACACCAGCAAAACAGAATCCTCGTATTACTTAATCCGAATTTTGACCCGCTCGGAGTCGGCTGGAATGTTACCCAGTCTAAAATTGCCATCGGATCAGGTGGATTGAGCGGCAGGGGATTTCTAAAAGGAACACAAACCAAGTTCGATTTTGTGCCTGAACAAAGTACCGACTTTATTTTTTGTACGATTGGTGAAGAACATGGCTGGATCGGAAGTCTGGTCCTGATTTTCCTATTTATCACGCTATTGTTGAGAATTATTTTTATCGCAGAACGGCAAAAGCAGCGGTTTACAAGAATATTTGGTTATGCGGTTGCATCAATCCTGTTTCTTCATTTTACCGTAAATATTGGTATGACCATTGGATTGTTTCCCGTCATTGGTATTCCACTCCCGTTTTTCAGCTATGGCGGTTCGTCGCTAATTGCTTTTACTATCTTTCTATTTATACTGCTCAAACTTGACGCCCACAGGATGCAGATGCTGGAGCACTAAACGGAGCTTTTATGTTCACATCCTTACCATCCCCGCCGGTCCATCTGGCGCAAGATTTGGCGTTTGCCGGAACGCTGACCATACTTTGGGCCTTTTTTATTTCACTAAGCATATTTCTTAGCCACTACTTCAATAAATTCCTTTACCTCGTTTGAGTCTTTTTTCCAGTTATTCTTCTTCAGATAATTATTATTGATAAAATTCATGGCTTCAGACTGTGAGGCACAATTGTCAAGAAAATCCACGACTTTATTAAAGTCGTCCACGCTGCCATCAAATAACTGATTGATAAATATGAATTTCTGATTAATAGACAAATGGTTTTTAATACTCTCGATTTTTTTGTTTTTATGAATATCGGCAAGTACCGGCCGTTGTTGCATTTCCGAAAACTGATCGTTCAGCGTTTGCAGGTCTTCATTTATTTTATACTTGCCTTTCTGCACTTCTTCTGGTTTTTCCTGCATTTCCGCATCCGAAACCGCATTGTCAAAAATCATTTCCGTACGGAGCTTCCTAACTTTGGAAAACATCTCAATATATCCTTCAATATCTTCTGGCGATTGACTGATATTTTCAAATACTTCATTGAGGTACATCGATGCCTCGCTCGCCTTTACTTCACTTTTCCGTTCCTTTTCAAGCTTTATGATAAAGGCTTCCAGTATAGCCGGGTTGATTTTAATATATTTTAATAGCGCCTTCATATCAGCCAGTTTAACAGGTTCATCCGCATCGGAATGTACCGCACCCCGGTAAAAGTGGTACGGGGAAATTACAAGCAGCGCCGTATCACGGACAGCTTCGGTCAATATGGGAATAAAATCTGCTTTTCTCACATGGATATGCCGCGAAAGCGTATTCATAAAATCACGCAACGCATCTCTGACTTCGCTGGATTTAAAATCAAACAAGGGGCTTCTCAGCTTTGCTGCTTCGCCCCTCCAGACCCGGAGTATCCTGTATATAACAAACAGGTTGATCTGCTTCAATTCACAAAGATTCAGGATATCGCTTCCCGATATATACTCCTTTGTTTCAAAATAGGACGAGGACACTTGATCAGCAAAATCCCTGCTGTATTCCGCTAATGCTTCCCTGTTCAGCTTGCTCTCCATGGTATTAATTGTTTCTTTTGTAAAGTTAACAATAATGCCTGTAAACAGTGATACCGGCTCTAAACCAAAGGCGCCATCTTTCCTGAATACAGGGATAAGACAAGTAAAGGGCATCCTGATAAAACTAATTTCATGTTTATTGAGCCACATTTTGGAAAAAGTCCGGAGGACAAGGCAGGATGGATTGAGGTAATTTGCGGATCCATGTTTTCAGGAAAAACGGAAGAACTGATACGCCGGCTCAACCGGGCGCTGATTGCCCGCCAGCAGGTTGAGATATTTAAACCTAAAATGGATACCAGATATGATGATACAAACGTTGTATCACATGATGAGAATACCATACGGTCAACACCCGTTCAGTTTGCCACTGAAATTCTGTTGCTTTCAGGTAACTGCGATGTAGTAGGGATTGATGAGGCACAGTTCTTTAATGATGATCTGATAGAAGTATGTACAAAATTATCAAATGCCGGCAAAAGGGTAATAGTAGCAGGACTTGATATGGATTTTGAAGGGAAGCCCTTTGGGCCCATGCCATATCTGCTTGCAATGGCTGAATTTGTTACGAAAGTGCATGCTATTTGTATAAAATGCGGTAATGTAGCCACTTATTCGTACAGATTAACAAACCAAAAAGACAAAGTTGTTCTGGGTGAAAGCGAAAAATATGAAGCCAGATGCAGAAATTGTTTTTTCGAAGATGACTAAAAAAATACGCTGTTGTGCAATTACACTGGCCCTGGTCCTGATAAAAATAGCCGCCATTGCGCAATCAAATATTCCTTTAGGAACCTGGCGAACACACATTTCTTTCCGGCAATCCTTCGATGTTGCACTGGCTGGCGACCGGGTTTACAGCGCCTCTGAAAATGGGGTTTTTTACCTTCTAAAAGAAGACAACAGCCTGAATAAGCTAACAAAAATGGAAGGACTTTCCGATACGGATATTTCAGAAATAAACTGGAATTCCCGGTCTCAATCATTACTGACAGGCTACAAAAACGGAAATGTAGATATCATCCGGGACAATGCCATTATTAACTACCCTATAATAAAAAATTCGGACAAGAACAATAAGACAATATTTGATTTTACGTTCAGGAAAAACCTGAGTTACATATCCACCGGTTTTGGTATAGTGGTTTTCGACCTTGACCGGCTTGAGACAATCGAAGCCTACCAAAATCTGGGAGAAACAGGTGAAAACCTGCAAATAGTTGAGAGCGTAGTGTTTAACGACTCCCTTTTTCTGGCAACTGAAAAAGGGGTTATCGCTGGCTCACTGGACCCGGAGATTAACCTTCAGGATTTCAATAACTGGTTCCGGTTCGACAGCGCCGCAGGCATTCCGCAATCGCTCATCGCAAGCATTACGGTATTTGATGAAAAATTGTATGCCGCCATAAGTGAAGACGGCATTTATATGTATGGTGATGGAATGTGGACCCGTCAAAATTACCTGCAGAACGAAACTTTCGTAAATATATTCGGAAACCTAAACATGATGACCGTATCAACCAATACATCGGTATGGACAGTTGACATGAACCAGAACCTTGCTCAGATTAATAGTGCATTGATTGATTCACCAGGCATGGCACTGATTGATGCGGATGGATCAATGTGGATTGGCGATGCTGAAAACAGCCTGCTTGCAGATTATACCGGAGAATTTCAGCGAATAGCGCCGTCAGGGCCGTTTTCTGACCGGTTTTTTACCTTATTATATAATGAATCAGATGAAAAAATAACTGCTGTTCCGGGAGGGTACGATATGCAGCGCAAACCGATTGGGGCTAACCTGGGGTTTTACACATTTGAAAATGGATTGTGGACAAATTTTCCTCCTTCTGCATACGACGTAGCAGGTGATATGGTGGATATCACATACAACCCGGTGCAGCATACCTATCTGATAACCTCATTCGGCAATGGCATTACTTTCTGGGATGGAGAAAGTAATGTCCGGTCAATAAACATGTCCGCCGGGGAGTATCCATTCCCGGTTAATGAGCTATTGGCTGTATTTGCTGCCGGTGACGTTTCATGGCTGACATGCTATCAGGTGATCCCGGGTATTTATAAAGAGAAAAACGCTGTATGGGAGCCTGTCAGCCTTGGTTTATCCGGCGAGGATCATATCCTTCAAATCAATGAGGATTTTTATGAAAACATTTGGTTCCGTGTTGATCCGATAAGCGAGGGAGGAATACTTATTTATAACGAAGCGGGCGGACTAAAAAGACGCCTTACGGATACCGCTGACAATGGCGGTTTGCCGGGAAATGCCGTATATGACATCGAAGTTGATTTGAACGGAAACGTCTGGATCGCAACAGGCAAGGGAGTGGCTTACTATCCTGGAGGAATTGATCTTTTCAGTGGTTCGGTAAATGCCATCCGACCGATATATGATGGCCGGTTTCTGCTGGATAACGAAAAAGTGACAAGCATCAAAACGGATGGAGGCAACAGAAAATGGATAGGTACGGATAAAGGTGTCTGGCTGTTTGACGAGTTCGGTGAAGAATTTATTTATTTCTTCAACACATCAGATGTACCGCTCCTGTCGGATGAAATAATCGATATTGAAATTAATAACAAAACGGGAGAGGTGTTTTTTGCCACTACCGGAGGGTTATCTTCGTTTCGTGGCACAGCCACTAAAGCAGATGACACACATGCCGCCAACATTAAAATTTTTCCCAACCCGGTGGAAAGGAATTTCAGCGGATTAGTAGCAATTGAAGGCCTGGCCAATGAAGCAGAAGTAAAAATAACCGATATAGCCGGAAATCTTATCTGGCAAATGCAATCCAACGGAGGCACCGCTACCTGGAATCTGACCAGCCTGTATGGAGGCCGGCCGGGCACAGGAATCTACCTGATTTACAGTTCAACATCAGATGGTTCGGACACGTTTGTTGGCAAACTCGCAATAATAGACTAATTTTCAACTATGCTCCAAAAAACAGGCGGTATCGTATTCCGGTACATCCGATTTAAGGAAACTTCGATTATTGCCACCATTTTTACGCGGTCCTACGGGGTGCAATCTTTTATTATCAATGGGGTGCGTACAAAAAAACCAAAATTCAGCATTGCACTGTTTCAGCCTCTTACATTATTGGAAATGGTGGTATATCACAAGGAAACAGCAAACCTGCAACGGATTTCAGAGGTCAGATGTGTCAGTCAGTATGTATCCATACCCTATGACTTTAAAAAATCCGGTATTGCACTTTTCCTCTCGGAGATGCTGTATAAAGTTATCCGGCATGAAAGCCATCCCGAAGAGGTATTTGAATTTATATCTACATCGCTGCTTTCACTCGACCGCCTGGATGAGCGATTCGAAAATTTTCATCTTCAGTTCCTGCTAAAACTAACCAGGTACCTGGGATTTTACCCGCAAACCGCTACCGAACTGAAAGAACAACTACTGCATGGGGATACCACACTCGAAAAAGAAATTGATTTCCTTTTAAACAACGGATATAGCGACTACTTAACAATAACCAATGAACAACGCCGGATACTGCTGGAAAATATCATTGATTTTTACCGTATTCATATTGAGGGCATCGGGCAAATCCATTCGTGTCAAGTTCTTCATGAGGTGATCAGGGGTTGAAAGGTATATGACAAAAGGCTCAGGAAAAACCGTCCCGCCGAATGAATAAGCCGGCAGTTTTCAGTTTGCAGTTGGCAAATTGTCATTCAGATTGTAAAAGGGTACGGAGTACCCGTCATATTTGTAGCTATCGAATCCATTGAATATCCAAGGTGCGGCGCACCGTAATATTAACATCTTTAGTGTAAACCCTGGCATTCTCTTCAACTTTGCCAAACATGTATCTGTCATTCATTGTTTTTCAATAATAAATACTTTTAATTGTGGCATGATAGCCGGTTAGGAAATGAAGGACATTTTGTACAACCCTATTCCCTCGCTCGACCTTGCTGATTTTACTTCAGGCGACCCACAACGGAAAGCAACCTTTGTGACGTCACTCGGCCAGGCCTACTCCCATATTGGCTTACGGCCATAAAAAACCACGGGTTGACGGATGAGTTAACCCCGAACCTGTACCAGGAAGTGAAACATTTTTTCGCTTTACCTGAAAAAGTGAAACTGAAATACGAAATTCCGGGTATTGCAGGCCAGCGCGGATATACCGGAAAAGGAAAAGAGCACGCCAAAGGCAGGTCAACCATTCACAGGGTAGTGAATCCTCCCAGAGAAAAAATGAACACTTCCAGGTATTCCATCCCTTTTTTCATGCATCCCAGGTCTGAAATGAATCTGAATTGCCTTGAAAACTGCATTGATGCCTCACATCCCAAAGCATATTCCGATATTACCGCCGGTGAATATCTGGAAGAGCGACTCCATGAAATCGGCTTGCGGAAATAAATCGCTTATAAAATTCTGTCTGAAAACGACAGGCAGGAAGAATCTGCCCTGGTATTCCGCAATTCTGAACGAAGTGCCTGCCTGCCAAGCGAAGGCCAGCAGTAACGGCAGGCAGGAAGAATCTGTAACTAACTACCCGGTTATCACTAACAGATCCTTCGTTCCACTCAGGATGACGACTACTATGGCGTAAGTCTTGGCGTTGGTATTAGCGCAAGCCTGACCTGTGCCCATTAATTATTTCTAATCGAATTTGTCCGTATGTTCTGTAATCTTCTGTATATCAATATTTTACGAAATAAGAAATATTTTTGGCAGGGAAATTGATATTCTTATAATGAACCAAAATTATAAAGCCATGAAAAAAATATTAACGATCATGCTGGCGGCAATATTTCTTTTAGCCGCAGTGCCTTCCCTTCAGGCAATTGATAAAAAATCGGAAAAGAAGGCGAGAAAAGAGATGAAGCGTAAAGCATACAAAGCTGCACGCAAAGAGGCAAGAAAGTTCAGAAGGGCCGGATGGTATGTTGCTCCGGGTGCACTCCCGATGGACAAGCAAATTGAAAAATCCTGGGAACTTCAGTACCAGGAAGATGAAGAAGGCTATCCGCTTTACCTGGTTGCAACCGGCAATTCCGTAGCCGAAACACAATCGGCAGCCAAGCTCCAGGCCCTGGAACTGGCGAAACTCGAGCTGGCTGGCATTGTGCAAACCAATATCATTGCCATAATTGAAAACAGTGTGGCCAATAACCAACTGAGCCGCGACGATGCCGCTTCCGTTACAAAAACCGTGGCTGCTTCAAAAAACATCATCGCCCAGGAAATCGGCCGGGTGGTTACGTTCTTCGAGATTTACCGCGAAGTAGGAAAACGGAATATTGAATCATCCGTACGTATCGGATACAACAGCTTGATGGCATACGATACAGCTAAAAAAGCCATCAAAGAACAACTCGAGGATAAAACCGAAGAATTGCATAAAAAATTGGATAAAATACTCGACTTCTGATTTTATAAACCGAATATCATGCGCGTCATATCATCAATCTTTGTGTTTATCAATCTTCTGGTAGTGGGCCTGTCTTCGGCTCACAGCCAGAAGATTTATGCTGCAAAGGGATTTGCCCGAATCCGGCTTGAAGAAAACCTGAGCCGGGAAGAAACGCGCGATATGGCAAGCCAGCAGGCTAAACGCAATGCAATTGAAGCTGTTTTCGGAACCTATGTGTCTAAAGATGCATATGTAGATGTTGCAGACGGAGCGGCGTCAGTTATCATTAAAGGAGAGTCTGAACTAAAAGGAGAATGGCTTAAAACGACGAAAGAAGAATTCAGTGAGGAATCCCGCAGGATCAAAGACGAATATGGCGCCCGAAACGAAATATGGATCATTTGCGAAGTGGAAGGTAAGGTACGGGAAATTACGTCTCCGGTGATTGCGTATGAATTTTTGACACTCAATTGCCCCGACGTGCGTTGCCGTACAACGGATTTTAATAACGGGGAATCCCTTTTCCTTCATTTCAGGACTCCGGTTGACGGATACCTGAACATATACCTGGTTGATGAGCAGCATGCATACCGGCTGCTTCCTTATCAGGAAATGCCATCGGCTTATCTTCATAACGTGCCTGTAGAAGCAGACCGCGAATACCTCTTTTTTGCAGCCGGAATACAGTATGACTATTTCGATGAGTTTCCGTATTTCCTGGTGGATGAAATATACCTGGATACAGATAAAACACAGGAGTTCTATAAAATTTACGTTATGTTTTCTCCCGAACCGTTTGCCAAACCCATTCTCGAAAATGAAGTAGATGTGGAAGGGGACTATACTACACCCAAAACGCTGAGAAGAAGGAATTTTGACGTGTGGGTACAGGATAACCGTATTTTCAATACTGATTTTTATTATAAAACCGTAAATGTGAGGGTTAGAAAATGAAACGAATTTTACTTATCATATTCCTGGCATCCTCCGTTTCCGCGGGCTATTCACAAACACCGGATATATTATTTCCAGCAAAAAAAGATGGCCTATGGGGTTTCATAAACATAAACGGGCAATGGGTCATAAAGCCTTCCTATTTTAATGCACTCGAATTTACCGAAGGCATCGCTGCGGTCCGGGAATTTGGAAAATGGGGGTACGTCAATGCGCACGGCGAATGGGTTATCCGGCCTCAGTATGAACAAGCCACTCCTTTCAGTGAAGAACTTGCCGCAGTGGTATATCAAAACCGCTGGGGATTTATTGACCATACCGGTGAATTTGTTATCGAACCGGTTTACGAAAAAGCAAGCTCCTATTCCGAAGGGCTCGCAGTGGTGACACGTGGAGATCATTACCGGTTTATTGACCACACGGGTACTGTTATCACCGATGGCGCTTACCTCCGGGCGCTTCCCTTTACAGAGGGACTGGCGCCAGTAAACCGGCAAAATAATAAGGGGTTTATCAATACAACCGGGCAGTTGGTAATCACACACACCTTTGCACATGCAAACCCGTTTTCAGAGGGATTGGCGCAGGTGTCTGAACATGGAAAATGGGGATTTATTGATCATAGCGGCAACATTGTCATACCATTTCAATACAGCAACACCACGCAATTCAGCGAAGGGCTTGCTTCAGCGATGCATAACGGAAAATGGGGCTATTTGGATAAAACGGGGGCATGGGCAATAAAACAAAAATTTAATATCGCCTACCCGTTTTATCTTGGATATGCAGTATCAGGACTGGAGGGGAAGTATGGAGTAATAGACTCCGGAGGTAACTGGATAATCCGGCCGGAATTTGAAATGATCGGCAAAGCGGGCAGGTCCGTAAGCCTGAAAGAGGAGATCAGAAGCCGCATCCGTAAAGTATATTCCGTATGGCAATTGAAAAAAGAATTTGAAAAAACGGAAGATTATGCACTTCGGATGAAACGGGAAAACCAGGAAACTGCGATGGATAGCATTGCCACACTTGTATTGAAATCGTATGGCAACCGGATGATTTCACTTTCGCGCGCTGAACTTGGCTATTACGACGCCGACCGGGAATTTTTTGCCATTTATATACCCGGCACGCTCCCTGCCAGCATTAAGGTACCCATTGATGAGGCATTGTGGTTTAAGGAAAACTGGCACAACGCATCCATATCAGATACACAGTTTGCGATCGCAGGCGAAAAATTTGTGCTTACCGGTTATAGTGTGGTGATCGGGAGTAACGAGTACCGGTATGATCCCCAATCTGGCGATCTGACAGCGCTTTCACAGGCAACAAGAGCCTGGACAGACGAAATTGAAATACCTGAAATTGTATGGCGTGTAAATAACCCGGATCAAGTGGCAGCAGCTCAAATATATGCAGCTAAACCGGGAACCTCTGATGTGGACAGGGATATACCCGTAACCCGGGTTACGAACAAAAATACCTTTGCACTGATCATCGGAAATGAAGATTACAGGTCATTTCAGGGAGGATTGAATGACGAGATAAATGTTTCGTATGCAGCCATTGACGCTGAAATATTCAGTAAATATGTCAACAAAACCCTGGGCGTGCCTAAGAAAAACATCACCCTGCTTACTAATGCCACGGCCGGGCAAATTAAACAGGCGCTTGCCAAAATGAGCCAGATTGCAAAAGCCTACGAAGGGGAAGCAGCATTTATCTTCTACTACGCCGGGCATGGACTCCCCGATGAAGTGAGCAGAAAACCATATATAATTCCTGTGGATGTGAACGGCGCTGACTTGTCATTCGCCATCAGCCTGGATGAGGCGCTTGGGAAGCTTACCGAGAATCCGCATACACGTGTTACGGTATTCCTGGATGCCTGTTTTACCGGTGGGGCCCGGAATGAAAGCCTGGTAAGTTCAAGAGGAGTGAAAATCAGGCCGAAATCACCCTTTGTGAAAGGCAACCTGGTTATGTTTTCAGCCTCCAGCGGAAATGAATCTGCCTTTGCATTTAATGAAAAAGCACATGGCATGTTTACCTATTTCCTGCTTAAAAAACTGCATGAATCTGAAGGGAGGGTCAGCTACAAAGAACTTTCGGATTATTTAACCCAGGAAGTTCGCCGTAATGCCATTATTACAAACAACAAAGCCCAAACCCCTGAAGTCATGGTAAGCCCGTCATTGGAGCAAAGCTGGAAAGACTTCAATTTACTCGTACATTATAAGCCGGAGGTAGTAAGGAGTGACAGGAGGTAATTCATTAGCGGATTGTACATCAGGCGTGGCATGACATATGCCGGATCAGCACGTAGCCACGAATTGCATTCGTGGCGCACTCGTCTGATGAATCCTTTATTCCTTTAGCGATTTGCCTGTGTCTTCGTCCACTTTATCCAATACGGCCCCAGACTTAGTATAATATATCCAGGCGCCTGTCTTTTTATCGCCTGCGTATTTGCCCGCCGATTCCTTTTTGCCGTTTTTGTAATAGAATACCCAATATCCCGTTTTTAATCCATTCTCAAACTGGCCTTCTTCGGCAATCACCCCGTTTGAATAATAATATTTCCACAGGCCATCCGGAACGCCATTGCTGAATTCGCAGGAAATCTCCAGCTTGCCTCCCGGGTAATAGTTCAGCTTTGTGCCATTTCCGTTTTTTAAATCACCACATTCGAGGGTATCACCCTCAATTGTCATAACCTTACTTACATCCCAGAGGCGGCCTGTTTTCCAGGTTTCTTCCTGCATAAGCCGGCCCGTATGATGAAATATTCCCCATAATCCATTCTCCTCTCCATTTATATACGACCCAACGGATTTTAACTGGCCGTTATCATAATAGGTGATCCACTGGCCTGATTCCTTCCCGTCTGTATAATTTCCTTCTTCGGCAAGTATCCCGTTTTGATGAAAAAATTTCCATAATCCTGTTTTCTTTCCGGCCATGTACTCACCTGTGGAGTAAAGCCCCCCTCTTTCGAAATAGGTTTCCCATAAACCCGATTTAAGTCCGTTTTTAAATCCACCTTCCACACTTTTTCTGCCCGAAGCAAAGTATTCACTATATACGCTGTCTTCCAGCCCGCCTTTGTAATAGGTTATTTTTTTAACCCGATTGTTATCGAAAAACTCTTCCCATTTGCCTTCTGCAAGTCCCTCTTCGTACTTTTTCCGTGACAAGAGCGTACCAAACTCATTATACGTTTCCCAAACCCCAACGGGAATTCCCTTATCGTAATGCCTGACTTCTGTAACTATTCCCGACATGGCGTAGTAGGTCCAGGTACTGTCAATTTTGCCCTGACGGTATTTTCCAATCACGGATGCCTGGTTGTTAAGATAATACTCAATCCATTTGCCGTGCTTTTCTCCATGTAACCAATCCTCTTCCTGAATCACCTGTCCGAAGTAG
>QIDJ01000241.1 GCA_003228395.1 Flammeovirgaceae bacterium | reverse complement strand
ACGAAACTTGGCGGCCAACTGGAAAGCGTCACCTGACGATTTAAAACAGTAAACAGGAAATACATTAATAAAGAGTTAATTGTTGGCAAGCTTCAAAAAACCAAGAAACCCTGGTCGAAGGTTCGCTTCGATCTAAAATGCCAGTTAGGAATCTAAAACCTGCTATTGCAATAATATTGAACAAGGAAAAGACCAAGGCATGGATCAGGGAGCTTAGCAGAAGGTTTTCGTCTTTTTGTTAACACAGAACATCACGTTATGCTTCCATTATTTTGCTAAGCAAAGTGCCAAGTGGCACCGATACAATACTTGATGCATAATCTGACATTCCATAGGGAATGATAACATTGTCATGGCAGATAATCGCTCCACACGTATAAACGACATTTGGTACATATCCCTCCATTTCATCCTGACTTGGAACCAGTAGCGGTTCACGGAGTCTTCCCAACTCTTTGGTAGGGTCTTTTAAATCAAACAGCGAGGCGCCAAGACAATAGGTCCGCAGCGGTCCGACACCGTGTGTAATTACCAGCCAACCCTTTTCGGTCTCCATAGGCGAGCCGCAGTTTCCGACCTGGGAAAATTCCCAGAAATAATGCGGTTCCTGAATTTTTATAGGATTTTCCCACACCGTCAGGTTTTCAGAAAACGAAACATAATTATTAATGCCATCAATCCGGCTCAACATAACATATTTTCCATCTATTTTCCTGGGAAATAGAGCCAGGTTTTTATTTTGCGCCCCCTCCCCATGCATGGGTCGTATTTTGAAATTATAAAAATCGTGGGTTTCAATCATCTTTGGAAGAATGGCATGACCGTCATAGGCTGTGTATGTACCATAGTAAGTTACTTTACCATGATCATCCATAAACTTTACAAAACGGGCATCTTCGACACCGTTTCTTTCCGTTTCTGAAACCGGAAAGATAACCCGTTCGGAAATATCGGTATCCAGGGAAAAATGGATGTCATAATGCGAATCAGCAAGCCACTTAATTTCCTTCAGTGCAACCTGCTTTTCCATTGTTAGCTCGTTCCCTTTCAGCGCATGCTCCACCGATTTGGTCAGTTCGCTGTAAATAAAAGTGTCACCCAGATCCTTAAGTACCATGTTTGAGAGCTTTTTGGATACTTTCATGTCCTTAAGCTTTTGGGCAAAATGTGCGGTGTCATACGTATGCTGCTTAAAAAAAATGGCTTCATCAATGCGCTCGCCAACAGGTGAAAACTCAAATTCGCCATTGCTGTCGATTACTCCGGTTCTGAATACAATCGATGAAATATGACCTTCACCGATTGCCCGGAAACTGATAATTAATCTCTTTTTCCCTTACACCAGGCCATACTGGTCAGGGGCTTCAACTACTGACGGATTAAAAAATGCTGCGGATTCCAGCGAGTACTCCATCGTGAAGTAGGAACCGATCAACAGTTTTTTGTGCGTCGAAATTATTTTTTGTTTAACATCCATCTGTGAAAGCAGCGGTGTTACCAGTTTATAATGCTTTTCCAGGGTTTTTGTAACATTTCTGTGCCTCACGGCAAACTTGGAAAGCACCAGTTGCAATACGCTTTCCGACTCCGTCTGATTCATGTTCAAAACCTTCTGCATAATACCCTTATTCCTTTCATCGCCATAAGACATAAAACGTAAGATTGTCCTGGTCGGATCCGGATAAAACCTGTTTGGTTTTCTGTTAACTTTAATTCTCATTATGAAGAATTTGATTAAGATTAAAAAGTGGAAATAAAAATGGTAATAAAATCTTTAAAAGTGTAACAAGAATCAATTTTAGTTCTAAAATTTATGACCTGGAAATTAAAGAGGGAATTTTTGTCAGGCTGATTGCACGCAGCGATCGAAATATTTCATGATTAAACCACATATAGGAAGAGCTGAGCGCCTCCTCCTGACCCAACCTATCCCAAAGCAAGGTCACCTGCCGACATTCAGGACAATCGACACTCCATTACAAACATGGAGGAAGACAACTATTTGAAATTGAATAGGTAAAACTTCATCCACGTATGGCAACTCCCCAGTAATTAAAACTCAGGGGTTTTAATCCCGGGATATACATGGTTTCCATTTTTTTGATTTGAAACCCGCCCTCTTTAATAAGATCCGGAATTAGCCGGTTGAGGTTGCAGCCGCCGCTAAATTGCTTCCATACCGGGTTCATAACATTCTGCCACCTGCGTACACCCCGGTCAGGCGCCATCCCATGTTCACAAAAAACGAGCTTTCCATTGTTTTTAAGTACCCTGCGCATTTCAGAAAGTGAAATCAACACATCCTGAATGGTGCACAATGTGTATGTTATCAGCACCGTGTCTACAGACTGACTGTCAAGAGGGATATCTTCTGCACCTGCTTTGATATACTCCAGCTCCACCCCCTGCAAAGCAGATTTCTTCTTTGCAATTGACCACATTTCTTCTGATGGGTCCAATCCCCAAATATGGCTGACTTTTGATGCATCGTAGAAGGGAAGATTGATGCCCGAGCCGATTCCGATTTCCAACACACGGCCTTCTGCAAGAGGAACTACTTTTTCACGTTGTTTCATATTTGGCTTTCTGGTACAGGCATAATGTACAACTTTGGGGAGAACATACTTTTCATACAAACCCATCTCTTCGTATTCAATTTTGAAATGCCTTTATCAGTATCTATACACGAACAACAGCTATATAAATGTAGCAATTTATTACTGCAATCAAAAAAAGAAACCTACAAGCATTGTATTTGAAGATACCTATGCCAAACTTGTGAATATGTTCGTAAAAGAAGACTCCAACAAAGATTATATACCTCCGAATGTGGATATAAATGACTATGAACACATTGCAAAACTTATCAAAAAGGGTAAGGCAGCCATTATCCGTGACTGGATGGTGGATAGTGATCATAAAAGTATATTCGTTAGCCTGATATGGAGAGGCAATAACAGTTTGGATGTGGTTTTTTCAAACCTTGATCAATAAGTTTTGTTGCCTGGTTTCTGACTTTACCAGCTATCCTGTTTTAAATTCAGGCGCCTGCGCGGATTGCTTCCACCTCTGCAATCTCTTTAGCTACCGGTGATCCAAGCAACCGGCTGCCTTCGGAAGTTATCAGAAAATCTTCTTCAATACGAATACCGCCAAAATCAAGGTATTCTTCCAGTTTGCCAAAATTGATAAACTCCGCTGATTTCTTCTCGTTTTTCCATTTCTCAATTAATGGCGGTATGAAATATATGCCAGGTTCGATAGTTAGAACGTACCCCGGTACCAGCTTTTTAGCAAGGCGAAGAAAATTCAGCCCGAACTGCTCCGACTTGTCTGTTGACTCATCATAACCCACATACTTCTCACCGAAATTCTCCATGTCATGTACATCCAGGCCCATCATATGGCCGAGTCCATGCGGGAAAAACATCGCATGAGCGCCGGCTTCGACTGCCTCCTGTGTATCGCCTTTCATAATACCTATCGACTTCAGCCCATCAACAATCGCATTTGCCGCCAGTAAATGCACCTCTTTATACGAAATGCCCGGCTTCAATGCTTCGATAGCTGCATTCTGGGCATGCAATACAATTTGATATACATCAGATTGTTTACCGGTAAAAGTACCGGAGACAGGAAATGTGCGCGTCATATCACCGGCATAATGCATCCCCGATTCTGCACCTGCATCTACCAGCAGCAACTGACCTTCCTTCAACGTATTGCTGTAATAATGGTTGTGAAGTACCTCCCCCCTGACCGATACGATGGGCGGAAAGGAAACACCCGGACCTTCTTCCAGGGCAATCCTGTATATCTCAGCCATTACATGCTGCTCTTTCATGCCGGGTCTTGCATACTCCATAGCTCTGAGATGCATCTTTGATGTAATATTTACTGCCTTATCCAGCTCCTCTACTTCTTCCTCTCCTTTTATCAGGCGCTGTTCAACTATGTTTTTTGTTAATTCTATTGATATGTCCTTTTTCACCTCCTCAACTGATTTAAAAAATAGGTCTGACAGGAAGAGATGCTGCCGGTATCTGTACGGAAGCAGGTAGTGAATTTTCCGTCCTTTTTCCACCGATTCTTTTATAAATACATGAAGCGCTGAAAAAGGCTGCACATTGCCGACCCCACCCTGCGCTGCCTGATCCTGAATCAGTGTTTGCGGCCCGCTCCATACCACATCATCCATAGAAGGATTGTCTCCAAAAACGATATCTCTCCCTTGTTCAGTGTCAATAATTGCTGCCAGCCCGGGCTTATCCAACCCGAAATAATAAAGAAAAGTACTGTCCTGACGGAAAGGATAGACATTGTCCGCGTAGTTCATGCCTGCCTCCTCATTCCCCGGTAAAAGTATAACGCCAGAACCTGTTTTTTCCCTTAGTTCGTTTCTGCGCGCGGTATAAATTTCTTTTGAAAACATGTTTTACTGTTTAAAATTGCATTCCGGTTCAACCTGATGCCGGCTTCAGGCGGAATATACAAAATATTCTGATTTTTGAGTGATCTGTGATTTTTGCGACATCTTATTTTGAGGTATCAGGAGTTGTAAGGAGTATAATTATAGTTATTATTCCTTTGAACTATCGCAACATAAAACCGGTTTTTAGCGGATCCTGCGGGTCAATCAGGAACTCATGCTGACCTGTGATATAAGCCGTTCCGCCTATCCGTGGAATGATGGCGCTATAATTTCCATACGAAACTGTATCCTCTACCGAACATTCGAACGTAGTACCCAGAATACTTTCAATGATCATTTTTTCATGCACGTTGATTTCACCCCTTTTATAATGAATGGCCATCCGGGCGGAAACCCCGGAACCCGTCGGGCTTCTGTCCACCTCGCCATTGGCAAAAATGCAGACATTGCGGCTATCAGCGCCTTTTGAAACAGGTTCACCGATAAAAATAGTACCATACAAAAAACTGAGTTCCTTTTCATAAGGGTGCACAATAGCGGTATCGCTTGCCATTACAGCATGTTTAATATTCATCCCTGTTTCGATAAGTTGACGGTAGTTGTCCGGTATGCATTCAATTTGCAGCTTTGCGGCATCTGTAAAGGCATAGTAAGCCCCGCCATAGGCCAGGTCGTATTGTACCTGACCCAGTCCTTCCACTTCCACCACGTTATCGAGCGAAGCTACAAAAGAAGGCACATTATCAAATGAAATGAATTCCACTTCATCGTTTTTCAGACGGACATACGCTGTCAGCAATCCACAGGGAGCATCAATCTTCAGCATGGTGACAGGACTTTTTACCTCCACCCAACCCAGCTCAACTGCAAGTTTTGAAATAGCAATGGTAGCATGACCGCACATGGTACTATACCCTTCATTATGCATGAAAATTATTCCGAAATCTGCAATATCCGAAACCGGCGGTGTAAGCAGGCAACCATACATATCGGCATGCCCACGGGGTTCAAACATGAGCGCAGTACGCAGATGATCATAATTGTTTCGTACATAATCCCGCATTTCCAACATTGAATTTCCCTTAATTTCAGGAAAACCACTCACGATCACACGCAATGGTTCGCCGGCGGTATGCATATCAATTGTCTTAATCCTGAGCCAGTTGGCCGGAGGCGTAAAATGCGTATTGCTTTTTATTTTTTCTAGTATTCCCATAGTTGCTAAGTCTGTATAAAAATAAGAAACCGAATTTCCAATCCATGACATTTCCATAAAAACATCGGATCACCCATACATTTACACAAACGGTAAGCTCTTTACAGAATTTTTATTTAGCTTGTACCATCTAATAAAAGTTCAACCAAACCCATTCACATGAAAAAGACCATTTTCCGTTTATTATCAACTGCATTAATAGCAGGTTTTATCGCCTGTACGCCAAAAAGTGAGCAGACAGCAACAGAAGAACTTCGTATTGATTTCGAAAAATACACGCTCGAAAACGGGCTCAATGTTGTATTGCATCACGACAAATCAGATCCGATTGTATCTGTGGCAATTATGTACCATGTAGGTTCAAACCGGGAAACACCCGGGCGCACCGGATTTGCTCATTTGTTTGAGCACATGTTGTTTCAGGAGTCCGAAAATGTGCCTCAAGACCAGTTTTTTAAGAAAATTCAGGATGCCGGAGGAACATTGAACGGGGGCACATGGAATGACGGCACCGTGTATTATGAAGTGGTTCCCAAAAATGCACTGGAAATGGTACTATGGCTCGAATCTGACCGGATGGGATTCCTCATCAATACGGTTACCGAAGCTGCATTTATTAACCAGCAGGAAGTGGTTCAGAACGAGAAACGCCAGCGTGTTGATAACCGCCCGTATGGCCACACAAGTTATGTGATAAGTAAAAATATTTTCCCGGAAGGACATCCCTATAACTGGCAGGTAATCGGTGAGCTGGTGGATCTTCAGAATGCAACTGTGGAAGATGTAAAGGAGTTTTACCACAATTTTTATGGCCCGAACAATGCTACACTGGTAATCGCCGGGGATTGTTATACCGAACAATCAAAGCAACTTGTAGAAAAATATTTTGGTGAAATAAAAAGGGGTAACGAGGTTTCCGAACTTGAAGTCCAGAATGTTACCCTGCCTGAATCCAAAAGACTGTTTCATGAAGATAATTTTGCCACCGCCCCTCAGCTTAATATGGTCTGGCCTGCAGTAGAACAATACAACAAAGATGCGTATGCGCTTGATTTTCTGGCCGAGATACTTTCTGAAGGGAAAAAAGCACAGCTCTATAAAGTACTCGTAAAAGAGAAAAATTTTACTTCGGACACGTATGCATGGAATGATGCCCGGGAAATCGCAGGCATGTTTCGAATTATGATTACGGCCAACCAGGGTATTCCCCTCGACTCGGTTGAACAGGGAATTCATGAAGCATTCGCGCTGCTTGAAGAGACCGGCGTATCTGACCGCGATGTGGAGCGCATTAAAGCCAGTCAGGAAACTGATTTTTATAACAGTATCAGCAGCATCCTTGGTAAGTCCTTTCAACTGGCCCAGTACAATGTATTTGCCGGAACCCCGGAATTTATTGAAAAGGAAATCGCAAATATCAAAGCAGTGACCAAAGAAGACGTAATGGCTGTTTATGAAAAATACATCAAAGACAAGCCGTACGTCATTACAAGTTTTGTTCCGAAAGAGCAACCCGGGCTGGCTGCCTCTGAATCCGAACGCGCACATGTAGTGGAAGAACAAATCACGGAAAATACAGACCAGGAAATAGCAGATGCCGGTGAAACTGAAATTGAAAAAACGCCTTCCAATATTGACAGGTCGGTGGAGCCGGAAAAAGGCCCGGACCCTACGCTTCACATTCCTGAACAATGGACTACGACCCTCGACAATGGAATGGATATCTATGGTATCCGGCAGACGGAACTTCCGCTGGTTCAGTTCAGCATTATTCTTGATGGCGGTCACCTGCTGGATGATTTCAATAAAATAGGCGTCGCCAACCTGATGACGGATATCATGATGGAAGGTACAAAAAACAAAACGCCTGAAGAACTGGAAGAAGAAATCGATTTGCTGGGCGCTAATATCAATATGTATACAGGCAGTCAATCCATTACCATAACGGCCAATTCACTTTCAAGAAACTTTGAAAAGACACTGGAACTGGTAGAAGAAATACTGCTTAAGCCGCGCTGGGATGAGGAGGAATTTAAACTCATCAAAACAAAAACCGTCAACCAGATTAAGCGAAATGCAGGCAACCCTTCAACCGTGGCCAGAAACGTTTATAGCAAATTATTGTACGGTGAGGAGCACATGCTGGGATTTGACACGTATGGCACCGAAGAGCAGGTTAATGAAATAACCATTGACGATCTGAAATCATTTTATGATCGTAATTATTCTCCCACAGTTGCGCGTTTTCATATTGCAGGGAATGTATCAAAAGACAGGGTGCTTACGGCGCTTGAAAGCTTAAATACAAACTGGCCATCTAAAGATGTTGTTATTCCCGGGTATGCACTTCCTGATGCTCCGGATAAAGCAAGGCTCTATTTTGTGGACTTCCCGGACGCCAAGCAATCGGTGATCAATATCGGGTATCTCGCACTGGAACGCACCCATGAGGACTATTTCCCGGCAACGGTTATGAATTACAAGCTGGGCGGGTCATTCAGTGGAAATGTGAATCTCATTCTCAGAGAAGAAAAAGGATATACCTACGGTGCGAGAACCTATTTCAGAGGTACAAAGATTCCCGGACCGTTCACAGCTTCCTCAAGTGTACGCACAAACACCACCATTGAATCGGTCAAAATATTTAAGGAGGAAATGGAAAAATACCGTGAAGGTGTAAGTGAAGATGATCTGGAATTCACAAAAAATGCGTTGATTAAGTCAAATGCAAGGAAGTTTGAAACATTGTGGTCGTTAATTGGAATGCTTCAAACCCGCAGCGCTTACAACTTCCCCGAAGATTATATCAAAAATGAAGAAGAAATCATACGTAACATGACACTGGAACAGCATAAAGCGCTTGCACAGAAATATATCACACCTGATAAAATGATTTATTTCGTTGCGGGAGATGCAGCTACCCAGTTTGAGCAGTTCAAAAACACTGGTTTTGAAGATGTAATCTTACTTGACAAAAATGGTCGTGAAGTAGAGGTACCGGTTGAAATTGAGGTGTTAAAATAAATAAATTTTACCGGCGCAAATGCGCCGGTAAAATTTATAATATCATACCCGCCGCTACGGTTTCATTCGTGCCTTCATCGATCAACACGAGGCTGCCGGTAATGCGGTTGCGTGTGTACCGGTCATACAAAAGGCGTTTCGTGGTCCGGATTCGGATCCGGGCGATATCATTCATGCCAATATCTTTATCCTCTTCAATACGGTGCAGTGTATTGATATTTACCTTGTAATTTATTTCTTTAACGATACATTTAACTTCATTGGTGATGTGTCTTACAATGTATTTCCCGTTTTGCACTATTTTTTTCTGGTTCATCCAACATATCATCAATTCAATATCCTGTTCCATGTGTGGCTGGTTGTGTTCTCTCACGATCATGTCGCCCCTGCTAATATCCAGTTCATCTTCCAACTGTATGGTAACTGACATTGGTGCATAGGCCTCCTGTAATTCTTCTTCAAAATTATTGATCGATTTAATTTTGGTGGAGAATCCGGATGGCAGCACAAGAACTTCGTCGCCCGGTTTAAATATCCCGCCGGCAATCCTGCCAGCATAGCCTCTGTAGTCATGGTAGGCATTATTCTGAGGCCGTATTACTGTCTGAACAGGGAAACGGCAATCAATGTGATTGTGATCGCTCCCGATGTGAATGGTTTCCAACAGGTACATCAGCGTAGCGCCCTGGTACCATTCTATTTTTTTGATTTGTGTACTACGTTATCGCCTATCAGTGCGCTTACAGGTATAAACTGGATATCCTTTACGTCCAGTTTCGAAGTAAATCCTTCAATTTCATCCCTGATCCGGTCATACACTTCCTGGCTGTAATCCACCAGGTCCATTTTGTTGATACAGAAAACAATATGCGGAATACCCAGCAAAGCAGCAATGAAAGTGTGACGTTGCGTTTGTTCAAGCAATCCTTTCCGGGCATCAACCAGTATCAGTGCAAGATTCGCCGTTGAAGCCCCTGTAACCATATTTCGGGTATATTGTATGTGGCCAGGTGTATCGGCAATTATAAATTTTCGTTTTGGAGTAGCATAGTAGCGGTAAGCGACATCGATCGTGATACCCTGCTCCCGTTCAGCACGTAGTCCGTCCGTCAGCAGCGCCAGATTTACATAATCATCGCCTTTTCGTTTACTCGACGCCTCAATAGCTTCATACTGATCAATGAAAATTGATTTTGAATCGTATAGTAAACGACCAATCAGGGTGCTTTTGCCATCGTCCACACTGCCTGCAGTAGTAAACCGCAGAAGTTCCATATCCAGATACGCGTTATTGTCAAGCTCTTTAGTCATTTGGTTTATGTCCGCCTTCCTTTATAGTTCTACAATTATTTATCATTTAAGCATTCAATCATTTAAGCATTCAATCATCAAAAATACCCTTCTTTTTTCCGGTCTTCCATAGCCGCTTCCGAACGCTTGTCATCGGCACGTGTGCCTCTTTCGGTTGTCCGGGCTGCCGCCACTTCCTGAATGATCTCCTCGATGGTAATTGCTTTTGAAATAGTAGCCCCGGTACAGGTGGCATCGCCAATAGTTCTGAATCTCAGGGTTCTTACTTTTATTTCTTCGCCCTCTTTCAATTCCATAAAATCAGTAGCAGCCATAATTACTCCATCCCGTTTAAAAGACTCGCGCTGATGTGAATAGTATAATGAAGGTATTTCGATCTTCTCATGATAAATATACTGCCAGACGTCCATTTCCGTCCAGTTGCTGATAGGAAACACCCTGAAATGCTCGCCATGATGTTTTCTTCCATTGAAAATATTCCAAAGTTCCGGGCGCTGATTTTTAGGATCCCATTGTCCGAATTCATCACGGTGAGAAAAAAAGCGTTCTTTGGCCCGTGCTTTTTCTTCATCCCTTCGTGCACCTCCAATCGCACAGTCGAACTTATATTTTTCAATGGTATCGAGCAGGGTAACGGTCTGCAATACATTCCTGCTGGCATTGTAGCCTTTTTCTTCCACAACCCGGCCCTTGTCGATCGATTCCTGTACAGAGCCTATAATCAACTCCGCCCCGATTTTTTTAATGTATGCATCCCGGAACACAAGCGTTTCAGGGAAATTATGACCAGTGTCGATATGCAGGAGCGAAAACGGAATCCGTGCAGGCCAGAAAGCTTTCCGGGCCAGGTGTGAAACCACAATCGAATCTTTACCTCCCGAAAACAGCAGGGCTGCATTTTCAAACTGCGCAAATACCTCGCGCAGCACATAGATGGCTTCTGCCTCGAGCTCCTCCAAATGTGTAATACTATATGATATCATTCGTTACTTAATTATTTTTAATTACAGGCAATACGGCCCGAAAAAGTGTATCCAGCGAATCATCAACACTTTCATTATCCGTATTTAATTCAATAAACGGACTGACACTGGGCTCAAAAGGGGCGTCCAGTCCTGTAAAATCTTTAATTTCTCCATTCATTGCTTTTTTATAAAGCCCTTTTACATCCCGTTCGGCACACGTTTTAAATGAAGCATTTACATACACCTCATAAAAATCATCTGGTCCGATGATCGTTTTTGCCATTTCGCGTATCCCAATAGTGGGACTCACAAAGGAGCAGATCGTAACCACTCCGCAATTCACAAAAAGTCGTGCTGTTTCGGCCACGCGCCTTATATTTTCCTCCCGGCCCTCCTCTGAAAAGCCCAGGTCTTTGTTAAGTCCTGTACGCAGGTTATCCCCATCCAGCAGTTTGGTCAGAATGCCCTTTTCATAAAGTTTAGCCTCTAGTCCTTTTGCCAGCGTGCTCTTTCCGGATCCGCTCAAACCGGTCATCCAGAGCACAAGGCCTTTTTGCCCAAGCAATTCCTCTTTTTTCTCTCTGGAGAGAATCGAGTCGAATATAGGATGAATATTGCTGCTCATTCAGCCCGCGAATTTACGTGTTATACTGAAAACCTACACATAAAAAACTGCCATTTAACAGGTTTTCTTTGTTGTAGGCAAATTCTTTGACGGTATCACTGCCTTCAAACACCTTTCCACCGGCAGCATGCAGTATGGCCTGCCCGGCAGCCGTATCCCATTCCATGGTAGGACCGTGGCGGTAATACAAATCAGCCTTCCCTTCGGCTACCATGCAAAATTTCAGTGAACTGCCTACGGAAATAAAATTAACTACGCCAAAGCGTGAAAGCACTTCGTCTTCTTCCGGAGAGGCATGCGATTTGCTGCGCACCGCAATCCGGTCTGCGGTTTTATTGTTTACCTTCAGCCGGTTGGAATTACCGTGTAATCCGGATTTTTTAAAAGCTCCTTCCCTGTTTCCGTAATAAAAAGTGTCCGTAACGGGTACATAAATAACACCCATCTTAGGTTTCTGATCTTCAATAAGTGCAATATTAACCGTAAATTCCCCGTTTCGACTAATAAACTCTTTCGTGCCATCCAGCGGATCTATCAACCAATAAACCGGCCAGAGTTTGCGTGTATTATAATCGACGACCTCCTGATCTTCTTCGGAAAGGACCGGAATGGTGGGAAAATATTGTGGTAAGGCTTTCGTGATAACGGCATGAGAAGCCCGGTCAGCCAGGGTCAGCGGAGAATCATCCGATTTATAATCCACTACATGAGCCGTACCTGGATTGTTGTACACTTCCAGAATACGGTCTCCCGCCTCTTTGGCAATTTTTAGGAGTATTTTTATATCAATAGCTTTTTTATCGTCCATAATGTAAAAAATCATGCAATAATACGGAGCAATGATAAAAAGAGGTAAAAAACAATTGGAATTTGAAATGAAAGACGAAGCAAATACCCTTTAATTAACAATATCTCGTTTTTCGGGTCGACAGTAAAACGGGTCAACCAATAAACTTGTTTAACTAGTCCTTTTTCAAAAACGTATCTGCAAAATTCAAGTATTGCTCCCAGTCGTACAATGTGATATCGTGTTCACCCGAACGGATGTGATAGGAGATAGTACCCGCAACCGGTTGGTTTACCGGGGGTATTTGATCTGCCGGAAGGCCTTCAAGGCCGAAAAGCTTATAAACCGGTGAGGTATTTTTTGCTGAAAGGAATTCTCCCTTCGGATCTGCCCAACGGTCATCCTGAGCAGATGCAATATAAACGGGTCTGGGTGCCATCAGGGCGATTAACATGTGCTGGTCAAAGGGCAGTTTATCTTCATTGTTGTTGTATTTCTTAAAATTTCCACAAAACCAATGGGGGAATGACGTATTGATAATCGCCACAGTTTCACCAAACCGCCGTCTGGAGAGGGCGGCGCCGCCGCATCCGGAGTCGTTGGATATGACAAGCGCAAACCGCTCATCGGCGGCCCCTGCCCACAAAGCGGTTTTGCCAAGTCTTGAATGCCCGATGACAGCAATTTTATTTTGATCGATTTCAGGATCTGTCACGAAATAATCCATCGCCCGGCTCAAACCCCAGGCCCAGGCACCAATAGATCCCCATTCATCGGGGGCAGGTTTGGTTTGCCCGCTTTTATAAAATAAAGTATGAATGCCATTTTGAAACCCGTCGTCGAAATCCGGATCCACATCGCCGTAATAGATCGTGGCAAGGCCATAACCTCTTTTAAGAATTTCTTTCACCGGCCAGCGGCCGGCCCGTATTCCTCTCGGAGCCTCTGAAGCCATGTAGTTTTTGATGCCAATCGCTTCATTGTTTCTGGCCCACGAATGGGTACGTGTAATTTCAGGGTCCTCACAGATGGTATGGTTACCGTAAAAATTCATTCCTATGAATACAGGTACCGGCTGTGGCACATCTTTTGGCAAATAAATCAGGATATCCATTTGTAAATCCCGATTATTTGCGGAAAAGTGCACGCGTATTTCTTTCCGGATGGCCAGGCCCTCCAGGGCCACGCGGCTTTCGCCGAGGGTTTCATAAATCACATCAATATGCCCCTCCGGGATTTTACCATACATTTCGGATTTGAAAAATGCAAGAATCTCAGGGCGCCGTTTCTTCACCCAGTCATCCAATGTTTTAACCCGTGTCCCATCTGACATCATAAAAGGATCAGGCAGTGAGTAAGCCGGCACATTTGACTCGTCGTAATTGGCTTTGATATTTTGACCAATGGCCTTATGGGAACATTCCGCTATCAAAAGGATGGTCAAAAGTACGGCAATAAAATTGAATGAAGTTTTCATGGGCATTTGATTTATTTACCAGAATTGAAGATACTTCAAACGTATAAAAAGCAGAAAGAAAGCTGAATAATTCTCCGGAGCAGCCCCTGATATTATTAAAATGGTAAAAAATTTAGTAACAATTTACTTTTATTTTCCTGGTGAT
>QIDJ01000085.1 GCA_003228395.1 Flammeovirgaceae bacterium | reverse complement strand
TTAATTATTTCAGAAATATTCCCTCTTAAAATCAGGGGTGTAGGAATGAGTGTTGGGGCGCTGTCCAACTGGTTTTTTAATGGAATCGTTGCATTTACATTTCTGAAACTTGCGTGGTTATTTACCGGGGAAGGAATGGAAATAACTAAAACGGTAATAAAAGATGGTCAGGAGGTTATTGAAACTGACCCTAATCCTGCCGGCGCATTTTTGCTTTACGCTTGCGTAGCTGTGCTTGGAATCATCTGGGGGTTAAAATACATCCCTGAAACGAAAGGGGTATCACTTGAAAAGATAGAAGAACACTGGAGAGCTGGTAAATTGCCAAATGAACTTTAGGTAATTCTTTTAGAATGTAAACTGGATTAACCGACAATTTGAAATATTCTGCAGTTGATCAGTTATGGCATGACTTGAGGTCACACCATAACTAATACATAATGCTCAATAATACCGGTAACCTGGAGGATCATTTCCGCTTATCCGGACGTACAGGTTGGCCTTGCCCTTGTGGTTGGTTAAGTGGTCATGCACCAGCAACAGTCCCTCCAAACGGGTCATTTCGTTGCCGGAAAAGCTTTTAATCTTTTCAGCAAGCTGTTCATCCGACATGCTTTTCATAATCTCACCAGTTTCCTCCAGGCTGGTTTTGACAAATTCTACAATTTCCGCTTTACTCATGGCTGCAACATCCATTTGAGGCGGCGGGCCTTCAGGGCGGATGTCTTTAAGAAACATATTGGCAATAAATTTAGATGATCCGCCAATATGTACCAATTGTTCAGCAAATGTGCGGATACTGTCATGCGGTTTATATGTGTAATAATCTTCCGGCATGGCATCGGCCAGCTCCATCACCTGCGCAATCGCTGCGTCCCACACGGGAGCATGTCCTTCCACAAAATGATAAGTTTGTTCATTTCCCTCTTGCAGATCACCTTCATTGGAAGCGCTCTGTTGTGTCCAGTTTGTAAATACGATGGTTCCTGCCACCAGCACGACAATCATTAATATTCTTTTCATAGCTTGGGTTTTTTTAGGTTAAAAAATCGAAAATACACAATCTTATATATTATTCATTGTCAGACTGTAATAGAACGGGTTGAGAAGCGAGCGGTATTTTTACATTTTGAGAGTTAAGCCTGCAAACACTACTCCGGCTGCCCCGGCTCAGCCTGGATCAGAATCCGAAAATTTCCGGTAACCACAGGGTGATAGGAGGAATAAACGTAACCAACAAAAGCGACAGAATCATTACGGCAAATAAGGGTAATAACGGTCTTATAACTTCCGAGATGCGTATTTTTGCTACACTACACCCTACAAAAAGTACCGAGCCAACCGGAGGCGTGCATAGCCCGATACACAGATTCAGCACTATGATGATACCAAAATGAACAGGATCAACGCCTAGTCGTGTGACTACTGGCAAAAATATAGGCGTAAAGATCAGTACTGCCGGAGTGATATCCATAAAAATCCCCACCACCAGTAAAATGAAATTAATAATCAATAAAATAATAATTTTATTATCGCTTACCGATAACATGAGCGTACTCACATCACGCGGGATATTTTCAATAGACATTGCCCACGACATGGCCATGGACGTACCGATCAACAACAATACAATGGAAGTGGTTTTGGCTGCGTTTAATAATATTTCGGGCAATTCCTTCAGTTTAATTTCCCTGTAACCAACCACTGAAAGAATAAAAGCATACAAAACAGCAATGGCCGAGGCCTCGGTGGCCGTAAATATACCTGCGATGATGCCTCCGATAACGACTATCAACAAAAATAAACTGGGAATTGCATAAACAAAATACCTGAATGTGGCGCTTATCTTCATACGTCCTGCAACCGGGTAATTTTTACGGTAGGCATAAAATCCAGCTACAGCCATCAGTGAAAATCCAACCAATATACCTGGCAAATACCCTGCCAGGAAAAGCGCAGCAATGGAAGCGCCGCCGCTGGCCAATGAAAAAACAATTAAAATATTGCTGGGAGGTATAACCAATCCTGTGGTGGAGGAGGTAATATTGACGGCAGCGCTGAAGGATTTGTCATACCCTTCTTTCACCATTCGTTTATGCATGATACCGCCAATAGCTGAGGTCGCCGCAATGGCAGATCCGGAAATAGCCCCGAATAACATGCAGGCTATGATATTCACATAGGCTAATCCTCCGGGCAACATACCTACAAGCGCTTTGGCAAAATCTATGAGCCTCCGGGCAATTCCTCCTCTGTTCATCAATTCGCCGGCAAGTATAAAAAACGGAATTGCTAACAGCGAAAAGCTGTCAAGCCCAGTAGCCATCCGTTGTGCCACGGTAGTAAATGAAGCAACCTGTGTAATACTTACCATCAATGTTAACATTGCCGACAGTCCGATACTATATGCGATTGGTACGCCAATGGATAACAAAAAAATAAAACTTACAATTAGGACAAGTACTTCCATGTGATCTTATGCCAATTAAAAAGATGAAACTTCCTGACGCTCTGACGCCTGTTTCCAGGATATATCAGAGTAAACATAATACAGGATAATCAGGCCACTTAACGGGACCGATGAATAAACAAGTCCAAGTGGAACATTCAGCGCCGGAGATTTCTGATCCAGCATCCATGAAATATATACCAGACGCGCCCCTCCTGCCACCATCGCCAGTAATGCAAAACAGGCAATCATTGCTTTGGCCACCAGGTACAGGCCATTCCTGACTTTGAGGCTCTTAATTTTTCCGGGAAGAGTATCAATAGCAAGATGCAGGTTTTTGCCGGTAGCGTATGCAGCGCCAAGAAGGCCCGTCCATATCAGCAGGTACCTGGCAAGCTCATCTGTAAAAGAACTGGGATCATTCAACACATATCGCGAGGCTACCTGCCACAGAATATTTAACACCATCAGTGCCATCAATAGCACGAGGGTTTTTTCCAGGAATACGTCCAGATGTTTTCTCATAATTAGTTGGTTTCCTTTATCCGGACAATAAGTTCAGCAATTTCAGGCTCATTTTCATATTGCCGGTAAAGCGGTTCTACAATTTCAATAAAAGGCGCTTTATCAGGATAGATGATTTCGACTCCTTCTTTTCTAAGCTGTTCGAGGGCATATATCTCCGCTTCTTTCCACAATTTCCGCTGGTAAACAACCGATGCGTCAACAGCCTCCGTCAGCCATGCTTGTTGTTGCGCATTGAGTGAATTCCAGGAATGGGTGCTGATCAGCAATACATCCGGGAGCGAGGTGTGTTCGTCGAGGGAGTAATACTTGCATATTTCATAATGTCTGGTCAGGTAAAGTGAAGGAGGGTTGTTCTCTGCTCCATCCACCACCCCGGCCTGCAAGGCCGTATAAAGTTCGCCAAAGGAGATTGGTGTGGCGGCTCCGCCCATCTGTTTCACCATATTCATAGCGGTGGGACTTTCCATGGTTCGTATTTTCAATCCTTCCAGGTCCGAGGGAGTTTCAATGGGTTTGTCTTTGGAGTAAAAACTTCTGCTGCCCGAATCATAATAACCAAGTCCTCTAAGCCAATAATTTTCTCCTGCTAACAACAGTTCGTGCCCTATGGGTCCGTCAAGTATATTGAACTGGTGACTTCTGTTTCTGAAAATATAAGGTAAACCCAGGACTTTGAAATCCGGTACAAAATTTTCAAGTACGCCGGAAGATACTTTTGTAATATCAATACTTCCGATCTGCAACAATTCCAGGCATTCGCGGTCAGTACCCAACTGACCATTTGGATAGACCGCCATCGACAGGTTGCCATCAGAGATCTCGGTAAGATATGCTGCAATAAAATCATAGGCTTTGGCTACGGAGTGCGTCTGATCAAAATTATGAGCTCCTTTTAAAATCCTTACTTGCTGTTTCTCTTTGCAGCCTGACAAAAGCAAGAAAATTAACCAAATGTAAAAAATTGCATGGATTGTCAGACTTTTTTGGATTTTCATTATCCCATTACTTACTATGTTTCGTTTCAAGCCTGCCAATATCTCATAAATTAAATTCGAAATAAGACCTGGCATTTTCGTAACATACATTTTTAATCAAACCGGAGATTAATTCGTTGTCGTCAGGAAGCAGTCCAAGTTCTATATCCTTACCAATAATATTGCAAAAGATACGGCGAAAATATTCATGCCTTGGAAATGACATAAAGCTTCTCGAATCCGTGATCATGCCTGTAAAACGACTCAACAGACCATAGTTTGATAAATCATTCAGATGCTGCCCGATCCCCTCTTTCTGATCCAGAAACCACCAGGCGGCTCCAAACTGCACCTTGCCAGGAATTCCTGCTTCGGTAAAGTTTCCTGCCATGGTTGCAAAAAATGCATTGTCTTTGGGATTAATATTATAGAGAATGGTTTTGGCTAATTTTTCTGCCCTGTCCAGGCGGTTAAGAAATTTTGCCATGTCCACACCTGATTCAAAACAACCCATGGAATCGAACCCCGAGTCAGGTCCCAACTCATCAAACATTCGTGAATTTATATTTCTGAAGGCGCCGATGTGATATTGCTGCACCCACCCCTTTTCATGATACATCACCCCAAGATGGTATAGCAACCCGGATTTATACATGTGCACTTCCTCCGGCGACAGATTTGTTTTTTGTAACGCTTTTTTGAAAATAATATCCAGTTGCGCATCGGTAAATTCTTTTCCAAAAAAAAGGGTCAGGCCGTGATCGGCCAGCCTGCCTCCCATTTCATGGAAGAAATTTATTCTCCGTTCCAGCGCTTCGAGCAGATCCGAAAAGGTTTCGACAGCGATATCTGCTGCTGCAGCTAATTTCTGTATTTGCGTTTCAAAAAATAATGCGTCATCAATTTGCAGTAATTTATCAGGCCGGAATGCAGGCAATACCCTGACTTTAAAATTATCTGCTGCAATGCGCTTGTGAAACTCCAGTGAGTCAGAAGGATCATCCGTGGTACAAATCACTTCTACATTCATTTTCAGCAATAAATTGCGTACTGAAAAATCCTTTGCATCCAGTTGTGCCGTACATTGTTCATAAATTTCGCGTGCAGATTTACCGTTGAGCAGCTTATCAATGCCAAAATACCGTTTGAGCTCCAGGTGCGTCCAGTGATATAGCGGGTTTCTAAGAGTAAAAGGAACTGTTTCGGCCCATTTAGTGAATTTCATAACGGGATCTGCTTCCCCGGTAATATACTTTTCATCCACCCCATTTGCCCGCATCGCACGCCACTTATAATGGTCACCTGCCAGCCAGATATCCACAATATTCTCAAATTTTCTGTCAATTGCAATGTCTTCAGGCGACAGGTGGCAATGGTAATCAATGATAGGCAATTCACAAGCAATTTTGTGATACAACGATTCAGCATGGGCATTGTTTAACAAAAAGTTGTCACCAAGGAATGTATTCATAAGTCAACCGCTTAAAGATTTTTCTATCCCCGCAACAAGTCCTCTTAATTCAGCCAGTCCCTTCATCCTGCCGGCTCCCGAATAACCCGGGTTTACTTTCATATCGCCATCTGCAATCATGCGGTGGCCATGATCAGGCCGCATGGGTATGCTATCGTCACTGCCTTCGGATTTTCGTCTGTGCATTTCGACGATCAGTTCTTTAACCACTTCATACATCGGTACATCCCCCTCAAGGTGGTCTGATTCAATAAAGGTGTCGTTATCTTCTCTTCGTATATTCCGCAGATGCACAAAATGAATGTCCGGACTAAATTCTCTGACCATCCGGATCAGGTCATTGTCAGATCGCACACCCAATGAGCCCGTGCAAAAAGTAATCCCATTTGAGGGGCTTTTAACTCCGGTTAGCAGATCACTAATCTGATTTTGTGTTCCTATCATCCTTGGCAACCCAAAAATCGGAAAAGGCGGGTCATCCGGGTGAATAGCCATTTTAATATCCGATTCCTCTGCCACCGGTATAATTTCTCTTAAAAATTCAAGTAAATTATTCCTGAATGTCGTGTCAGTATATCCGTTGTAGATGAGCAATTTTTCTCTGAACTCCTCTAGTGACCAGGACTCTTCCGAACCAGGCAAACCGGCCAGTATATTTTCTGTAAGCGTTTTTAAATCGCCTGAATCCAGTTTATCGTAATATTCCTGTGCCCGTTTTATGTCCGTATCTGTATATTCATCCTGGGATTGATGGCGTTTCAAAATAAATATATCAAAGGAGGCAAGCGCTATTTTGCTGAATCGTAATGCTTTAGCCCCATCAGGCAACACATAATCCAGATCCGTACGCGTCCAGTCGAGCAAGGGCATAAAATTGTAACATATTATTTTAATCCCCTCCAGGCCAAGATTGCGAATTGTTTGCTTATAGTTGTCGATATATTCCGAAAAATTACCAGTTCTTGTTTTAATGTCTTCATGAACCGGTACGCTTTCGACTACGACCCATTCGAGTCCTTTTTTTTCAATTAGATCCTTTCGGGTTTTGATTTCGTCAGTTGACCATACCTCGCCATTACGAAGATGATGCAGCGCAGTGACTACACCGGTTGCTCCTGCCTGCCTGATATAGTCCAGTGTTACCGGATCATCGGGCCCAAACCATCTCAATGATTGTAAAAAGCTCATTTTAGTTAAACGCCGCTAAATGCATGAAAACCTCCATCAACATATACAATAGTGCCAGTTACAAATTTAGATGCATCCGAACACATCCAGATTACCGTACCCGTCAATTCTTCGGGTTTTCCAAACCGTCTGAATGGCGTGTGATCAGTGATGGTTTTTCCCCGTTCGGTCAACGATCCGTCTTCGTTGGTTAACAAAGATTTGTTCTGGCGCGTGAGAAACACCCCGGGAGCAATTGCATTGACCCTGATGCCTTCTCCGAATTTATTTGCCAGTTCTACTGCCAGCCACATGGTATAATTATCAACAGCAGCTTTGGCAGCAGCGTATCCTGCCGTTCGTGTCATCGGTCGCTGGGCGGTTAAGGATGAAATATTGATAATAATCCCTTCGTTTTGTTCAACAAATACAGGAAGTAATTGCTGGGTGGGAATTACCGTACCCATGTAATTCAATTCCAGTACTTTCCTCATGTCAACCATATCCAGGTCGAGGATTGTCTTGTCCGGCGGAATAACTGCCCCGGGTAAATTGCCGCCTGCCGCGTTTATTAAAATATCTATTTTTCCCCATCGATCAAGCACCGCATTTCGCAGTTTTCCCATCTGCCCTTCATCCAGTACATCACCCTGAAAGACCATAGTTTCACCACCGTCGCGAAGTTCTTCTGCCAGCCGGTTTGCATTTTCAGCATTTCTCCCCACAATGGCCGCTTTTGCGCCTGCTTTTACCAGGCCTTTAATAATGGCTCCTCCCAGCACACCGGTGCCTCCCGTCACAACAGCTACTTTATTTTCAATACCAAAAAGTTCCGATTGCATACACTAATTGTTAAAATATATAGATATATGGTTATTATTAGATATTGCTTAAAAGCGTAAATGGATAAATGATTGAATGCATAGAAGTTATTGTCCATATTGAATATTTCATTCCCGTTTCCCCATAACCCAACGGTTACAAATTATAATCGTCTTTCCAGGATTCAATGGTTTCATTGTCCATGGCATCCAGTGACATCTGCACCATATAGGATGCCCTGGCGCCGGCTTCAATATTAGCGGCAGGGGTCGTGTTGTTTTTAATATTGTTTGTAAAATCAAGCAGCGCCTGGAGGGTAGGGTCTTTGTGTTCCACCTCTATGGGGTATCCTTTGTCCTCCGCCCATTTTACCGTTGCCCCGGATACACCGTCCACATTTCCTTTTTCGCGGTACCTGACGTTTTCAGGATATATCCAGGCCTTCGAATAATCCAGTGTAATGGTAGCATCCTTGCCCAGTACCTTGATTTTGTAATCCCCCAAAGAATTGGTAGTCAGACAGGTAAACGTAGCTTTAACTCCTTTCGAATATTCACAAATCAGATGCACATTGTCGTATGTTTCGCGTCCGTCTTTCCAGTAATCAATGCTACCGGTACCCATCATTTTTCCAGGATGATCGTCCAGAATCCAATTAACAAAATCCATCTGATGGGAGCATAACTCGGCTACAAGTCCGCCGGAATACTCCCGGTACATCCGCCAGTTTATCAGTCGTTCCCACTTCGGATCCGGAACCTCCCTCCGCCAGTTATTATTGCGATTCCACTGGCACTCAATGGCTGCAATCTCACCGAGTTCGCCATTCCGAATCATATCTGCCACATGCACATAAAGCCTTGAACTGTGATACTGGTAGCCGACCTGAAATATTTTATCCGACGCCCTGACTGCATTTGTCAGTTTCCTGGTGGCTTCATTCCCTTTAGCCATGGTTTTTTCGCAGTACACATGTTTTCCTGACTCCAGGGCATCTACAGCCATGGTACCATGTTCACTGAATGGGGTGGAAATAATTACGCAGTCAATATCCTTGTTTTCCAGGAATTTTCTGTAATCGCTGTATCCGGTGGCTTTTTTACCTGCTACTCCAAGACCTTCTTCCAGCCGGAATGGTATTATGTCGCAGCAGGCGATAATTTCAGCGCCAGGCAGTTTATTGAAAAGCGACATCAGTCCCTTGCCTCTGCTGCCCGTGCCAATAATACCGAATCGCAGGGTATCCGCACCGGAAAATATAGTAGTTTTTCCCAGCATATCCGCACTCAGCAACATGCCGGGTGCTGTAAGTGCGCCCAATTCTATAAATTTTCTTCGTTGCATCTTTTAAATAATAAGATTTTTTACAAACATGAATCTTAAATTAAATTACAGGTTTCCACCCCTCAGCATACTCACGGCCCCATAATTGCATGGCTTCTTTGTCGTTCATTATTTTGCCATCTTGTGGATTCGTGTGCAGTGTACGGTTAAATTTCTGGGCTATATTTCCAAGATGACACATCAAATTACTTTTCACCGCTTCGTCAATTGGTGAATTCAGTTTCTTTCCCGAGCGTATGGATTCCATGAAATTTTCCATGTGATACAAATCCAGTGCGCCTATCCCCACTACATCCGTGGTTGACGAGTGACCTCGCTCGAATACCTGCTTAAACAGTTTTCCTGATTTGTCGTACGCGGAATAGCCATTGCGGTCCAGCAAAACAGTGCCGTTTGTGCCGTGAATGGTTGCGCCTCTCCCTCTTTCGTAAATATCGAATCCATTGCAGCTTCTACCTTCCCAGGTAATCATTTTATCATCCCCAAACTCAAAACCGGCCACTTGTGTATCATAAAACTGCCAGTCATCCTCAAAGCTGTACCTGCCTCCCGACGAAGTAACTTTTGACGGGTAGTCCACTCCCAGTGCCCAGCGGCAAATATCCAACTCATGAAATCCGTTATTATTGATTTCTCCCGTTCCCCAGTTCCAGAACCAGTGCCAGTTATAATGCACTAAATTGTCACGATAGTCCGTGTGTGGCGCCGGTCCCTGCCATAAATCCCAATCCAGCCAATCGGGCACTGCCACATGCTTTCCCTTACCGATAGAACGCCTGGCGTTGGCATACCAGGCTTTACCTAAATATGCCTTACCTATTATTCCTGCCCTGATATCGGATACCGCCTGAATAGAAGTTGGAGCAGAACGCTGCTGATTACCTACCTGCAATACTTTTCCGTATTTTTTCTGCGATTCTATCAGCCACATTCCCTCCTGCGGGTTGAAGCAACATGGTTTTTCCAGATAGACATGCTTACCTGCCTGCATGGCCATCATGGCCATCGGCGCATGCCAGTGATCCGGCGTAGCTATTGTGACAGCATCAATGTCCTTATCTTCAAGTAATTTGCGTATGTCAATAGTGATATCCGGCTTGAGGCCCGTCATTTTGTTTACAAATTCTAAACTTTTCGCCAATTCCCTCGAATCCACATCGCAAATGGCGCTGATCCGTGTATTTGCAGTACTGTTGATGGCGTTGAGATGGGCATTTCCCCTTCCATGCAATCCTGCAACGACTACATTTACCCTGTCATTGGCTCCGAATATGTTTGCATAACTTCTGGCTGACATTGCGAAACTTGCTCCGATAACACCGGCGGCTGATTTTTTAATGAATGTCCTCCTGGAGGCTTTTTTATTTTTCATAGCTCTACTTTTAGTCTGATCATTAAAACTCTTTTATTTTTATACTCCTGAAATGTACCGTGTTTCCATGGTCCTGTAATAAAATATGACCGCCGGGCCATTGGCCGAAACCAGGCCATTTGCTGTATTTGCTATTGGCAACAAGCGCACGGAACATCTGTGATCCCCTGTCATATTCCACCACCTTTTCGTTGTTCAGCCAGTGTTCTACCTGATTTCCGCGAACCACTATTCTTGCTTTGTTCCACCTGTTGACTCCCTTGAATTGCTTAGCCCTGCCCGGAACCGAGATATTGTCTGCCGGGATCAGATCATACAATGACCCCAGTGTCCGGTTTCCGCTCACCCCCAATGATGCATCCGGGTGCTTTGAATCGTCAAGCAACTGGAATTCACAACCGATGGCAGACCCCGTTTCCTTGTTAAGTTCCGTATTTACAAAATATTTAATTCCGCTGTTGGCTCCTTCGGTGATCATAAACTCCAGCTCGAGATCAAATTCGCTGAAAACATCTTCTGTGACAATGTCGCCCGGGCCTGTTGCCTCCTCACCACTCTTTGCCATAATGGTTAATATGCCGTCTTTTATTTCCCAGCCTGATTCCGGGAAATGATCGAGTTTAGCTCCACGCCATCCGTTTCCGGTGCTTCCATCCCACAGCAGTCGCCACCCATGCCGTTTTTCCCATTCACTTAACTTATTTACTAGATAACTCATTTCCTCCACCTCCGGATCAGGCTTCCATCTCTCCTTTTCAAGATTTTCTGATTTGATCCTTATATTTCGCCATTTTATGGTTTTTCCTGCGTCTTCTGCATTGCTGATGCCGTGTACCTGCAGTCCGAAAAATCCGCTACTCGTCATCGCATCTTTCAGACGGGAGCACTGTATCCCATTTATCCACGTGTTAATCGTAGTACCGATTGCTTCTATCCGGCAATGATTCCACCTTCCATTCTTAAATGCGGTTTGCCCTTTCACATTTCGTGACAATGGATACAGCCAGCCCCTACGGGCTTCATCATAAATACCTCCACTGAATGCCCGCGGGCTGGGGTCGAGCTCAAACTGGTACCCGTGAACACGGTAGTTGTTATAATCTTTCAGACTGTTGCTGCGAAACTGCACACCCGAGTTGAGGTCCGGATGTACCATCACTTCAAATTCCAGGATAAAATCACCATACTTCGCTTCGGTACATAAAAAGCTGTTAGGTGTACCGGATTTGGTAATCCCGATGATCTCCCCATTTTCCACCATGAAATCTGCCTCACCATTAAGCTGCTCCCAGCCATTCAGGTCTTTGCCATTGAATATCACGGTCCATCCGTCGTCATCCTGTACGGAAGTGTCATTCCTTAATACTGAAAAGGATACTATTGCAAACAATAGAACAACGGTTACAAGTATTTTAATTTTTTTATGTTTCATAATGATCGTAAGAAATATGCTAAATGAACCAACTATCTACCTGCTGCTGTAGAAAATGTAATTTATAAAAAAATATGATAAAATAATTGAATGGATTTATCAATTAGATGATTACCAAAAGGTATAATGACATACAAGGAGAGGTGAAGAAACCCGTGCGTGACCCTATATTTACCATTCCCATTCCGGCAGCAAAACCCGGAAGATTATTCAGCCAGTAATCTTTTCTTTAGCAAGGCAGATTATAGCAATCCAACCTGCAACTCAAACTTACACATTTACCTTGTTATTCTTCCCCTGCAGCCTGAATCTCCTTTGCTATTCGCTGAACTTCATCAAGCACACGCAGCAGGTTACCGCTCCAGATCATCCCGATTTCTTCCTCCGTGTAACCACGGCGCACTAATTCAAGCGTCACGTTAAACGTTTCGGATGCATCCTGCCAGCCTTCAATTCCACCTCCACCGTCAAAATCCGAGCTGATTCCTACGTGTTCGATGCCTATCAGATTAGCTATATAATCAATGTGATCTACAAAATCCGAAACATTAACAGGAGGTGCAACTGCATTTACTTCTTCAACCATCCGGGGTTTCGCCAACTCCCGGATTTCCCTGAATTTCTCAAAATATGCATCTCGATCGGCTTCGTCCAGACCAAATACTTCGCGCATAGGCAGTATTTCAAACCCCGATTCTGCGGCAATTGATTTGTATAGTTCATTGGCTTTTTCGCGATGGGTTTCACTTTTCGCAACATTCAGATAGCTTCCCAGGGCTACAGTTTGTACTACTCCCCCGTTTTCTTTGAGCAGGAGAAGTTGCTCATCGTCCAGGTTTCGGCTGTGGTCGCACAATGCCCGTGCTGAAGAGTGAGAAGCAATCAGGGGCGCTTTTGATAGTTCGATCATATCCAAAAAAGCCTTTTTGGATGGATGCGATACGTCTATCATCACCCCCCACTTGTTCATTTCTTTTATCACCTCCCTGCCCAGTTCGCTAACTCCGTTGTGAAGCCAGACACTGTCGCTTTCACCGGTGTTTGAATCACTCAACTGGCTATGTCCGTTATGTGAAAGCGACATGTACCTGCCACCCAGATCGTAGAATTTTTTTACGTTTGAAATATCCGTACCTATCGAATACCCGTTTTCAATGCCAATCATGGCAACCTTTTTTCCGGATGCTATAATTCGTCTCACATCTTCAGAAGTAAGGGCAAGCTCAATCTGATCCGGGGCTATTTCTTCAGTTAACCGGTGAATGGCTGCAAATTTTTCCATTGCATTTTCATATGCTTTCCGGTATCCCTCCTCATTTAGCTCTCCCTGGCCGGTATAAACAATCAACCAGGATACGTCAAGTCCACCTTTCTTCATCTTAGGCAGGTTCACCTGGTTATCAAGGTCCATTGTATAATTCTTTTCTTCTGTGAAATTACTTATATTGAAGTCATTATGTGTATCAAGCGTAATCACACGGTCGTGAATTTCTTGTGCATACGCAACAAGTTCTTCCTCAGACATTTTCGATACATCCACAGGTTCTTTAACATCGCATGAAAGCAGAAAAAGAAACAGAAAAAAATAAATAGTTTGTAAGAATTTCATTTTACATCGGGGTTAGGATGAATAAACATCATTTTGTTAGCAATATACATTTTTTCTTATATTTTTTGAATGGCGAAATTTTGCGTACCTGCTCTATCCTGGCCACTCACATAGGTCAGGCCTGAGCTGAACTAAACTTGTACAGTCCATGTCCGGCAGCTTCTTCTGATATTTCACCGGAATTTTATTCACGGTTAAAACTGGAAGCTGACAGTAAGGCTTATGTAGTATGCGCTAATGATCCTGAAATTAAAAAGCTGGCCGATACCTGGTTTATTACTGAAAATATAGATGAATGAAGGTGAAATATTCATAAAAAGAAGGATTTTTTAAAAAAGGGAAACTAAATTTGCCACATACACGTTTTAAACTACATACGATCTGAATCGATGATTGCAGTTCAAAAAATATATAATAAAGTAGCGTGCTGTTGTGAGCACATAACCATTAATTCGGGATAGGAGGATATGCTGTAACCATTAACCATATAATAATAACAGAACCTGTCCCAAAGACAGGTTTTTTTGTTTGTTGACACTATAAAAATTGATATTTAGATGATACCAGCATATACAGCCGGATATTTTACTTCCCTTGAGAATATCTCTCATCTGATCGGAAATACGCCGCTATTAGACTTCAGCAAGTTGAGTCCCAGCCCTGAAGTTGAAATTCATGCCAAGGCCGAGTGGTGGCAATTCGGCGGAAGTGTAAAGAGCAGGCCAGCATATAATATTATCCGCGAGGCGGTAATTGCAGGAAAACTTACACCGGGCAAAGCGATTCTCGATGCTTCCAGTGGCAATACCGCTATTTCATATGCTGCTATCGGCGCGTATGCCGGAATAAAGGTAGTGACCGTATTACCGGAAAATGCTTCCAAAATGCGTATCAATATCCTCAAAAGCATGGGGGC
>QIDJ01000389.1 GCA_003228395.1 Flammeovirgaceae bacterium | reverse complement strand
ACCCGGGCAGGTTTGTGAAAGGACCTGGTTATACGGGCGAAAAATAGTTTAACGAAAGGAAACACCTTGCATTCACAAGTTAATGGCGGTATTAACCGGTTACCCATGTTACCTTCTCTTCCATCGGCTTCCTTCTGCTTACCAGGGTAATGTCACTGGGCATGCCAATAGCGATCACATGGCTGCACAAAAGTGGTTTTGATTTTAGTTTCTCAAACATTGATTCATTAAAAATTGCTTCTTTTGTTGCAGTTTCTTTAATATTATTATTTCTTTTGAACACCACCCGATAATGCTTATTAATTTATCCCCAACCGGAAAGGCTTTAAATGTAACCTTCGCGCTGATTTGTCTGTTCGCAATTACCTCCATTGCTACAGTTAGCGCCAGGGGAATGAATTTTTTGCCAGATAACGTTTTCCCTGATTCGATTACATATGCGACAGACGACCGGGATTACCGATCATCCGGATCGTTCAATAAGGCCAAAGAGGCGCTTCTGCATTCGCTTGATCAGCTTGCGTCCCAGGGCTTGAATGAAACACCTGAATATGCCTACCTGCTTTTTGAACTTGGAAATATTTATTACGACCGGAATGAATATGCCATTGCAAACGACTTCTTCAAAAAATCCGGGAGTATATTGTCAAAATATTCTGAAGCAAAACGCAGTAAAAAATACATTCAGCTTAAATTAATGCGGGCATACACAGAGACCCGGCTCGACAATCATTTGTCTGCCATAATCATCTACAATCAAATCAGAACCATTTACGAAGATTCGCTTGGGGTAAATCATCCGGAAACAATCGGTATCGTATTAAAAATTGCATCAGTTTATACCGAAATCAGCAGTTATGGTAAAGCAGGTAACCTGTATGATGAAGCGGAAGCGCTCCTCAGCCAAAATCCTGAAAACAACAACAACGTTCATACGCATATGCTGCTAGGTAAAGCCAACTATTTTGAAGCATCAGGTAAGCTTGACCAGGCCGTAAAAAGCCAGAATCAGGCGCTCGATTCAATTTTGCTTAGTAAAGGAATTGATAACACCCAATATGCAACCGTTCAGACCCACCTGGCAGAACTTCTGCTGAAATCCGGCCATCATACCGGCATGAGTGAGATGCTGCATCAAATCGTAGCGCTAAATCTGAAAGTGCTTGGCAAATACCACCGAATCTACCTTCACAGCAAAAAACTTATGGCAAATTATTACTGGTCACAGGGTAAGTTCAACGAATCCCAGACTCTTTATTCAGACCTGATTCAGGAGTATCTCAGGCAGTATGAAATGTTTTATCCAATCATGGGCGTACAGGAGAAAACCATGCTCTATCAATCGATTCATGCAATCATTGAAATTTTTGCCGATCTTACTGAGCAGAACCCCGGAAACGGTGATGTCTTCAGCAATACATTGCTAAATTATGTACTAACGTTAAAGCGACTCCCGCTTTATACAGAAGATAAATTCAATGATTTAACGCAGTCTGAGTTAATCGAATGGAAAAACACCCTGGAACAGTTGCTGCACACCTACAAACTACCCGTAAGTGAGCTTGAAGGCGGCGGTAAATATCTCAAAGGACTTACCGGAACGTGTATGGATATTGAGAAAAAAATGCTGAAACAATCAGGAAAATCCGTAAGCTTTCTGAAGATAGAACGGCCTGAATACACTGATATCATTAAATCCCTCAAAGACCTGCATGGGTCGCTTGAAATATTCCGGTTCCGTACGTATCGTCCTGATCAGGGGGGCTATTTTTTGGATGACATACATTATGGTTTTTTTATTTCTGATAACAAGCTGGGAAAATTACCCGGAATGATAGTGATTAAAAACGGGAATGATCTTGAAAATAAATTTCTTACTTATTATCGCAGCAGCATCAATCACAGGTTCCCTGATGATTACTCATACACGATGTATTATGAACCGTTGAAAACCTATTTACAATCCTATTCCACTATCATAATTGCCCCCGATGGCGCTTACCGTCAGATAAACCTGCTTACATTGCGAAATCCCGAAACCGGGAACTATCTGATAGATGAAAAAAACATTCAACTCGTTTCCAGTACCGCTGAAATTCTTACACCTGGAAATAAAAATGCGGCTACACAGCGCGAAAATGAAGTGTATATTTTTAGCGGTGCCCGTTTTCGGCTGCAAAATGAGGATTCAGAAAAAGATGGAGTTATGCCTATGTATAAAATACTCACATCATCAGAATCCGAAGGCGGAATGTATTATATGCGAAATAAAATCAAGCAGCACATACAATGGAATGAGCTTTTGTATGAAGATGATGTAAAGAAGCACGAAGCAGGATTGCTGGAAGAGCTTTACAAAACATCCGGTTTTAAAACGAACAGTTTTCGTGATGATTCGGCTGTTGAATCAGTCGTGAAAAACTTACAAAATCCCTACACCCTCCATTTTTCAACGCACGGATACTTTATGGAAGACAGTGAAACGAAAACCAATGGATATCATGATAATCCGTTATTGCAATCCGGACTGATCCTGTCTGGCAGTTTCGACTATCTTGACGGTGTAACTAACGGTATAGACAGGGAGGACGGCCTGCTGACTGCCAATGAAATTTATAACCTGAATCTGAACGATACCGAATTGGTTTTTCTGTCTGCCTGTGAAACCGGGTTGGGAATAGTGCAAAACGGGAAATCCATTTATCTTTTTCAGGATGCTTTTTTACGTGCCGGAGCACGTTCTCTGATTATGAGCATGTGGACAACCGAAGCCGAATATGAATTGGAGTTTATGAACCTGTTTTACTTTTACTGGTTGTTTGAAAAACAAACAAAAAGAGAAGCGTTTAATAAAGCACAAGTTACAATGAAAGAAAGCTACGAAAGGTCTTATTATTGGGGCGCTTTTATTTTCATTGGAGAATAATATTATCCTAAATTCGTTTTTAGTTCAGATATGATAAATAATACAACGACCCGGTTATTAACGGTGCTTATGGTATTGGTTCCCGTATTTTCTTTCGGCCAGGCTGACGAACCTGAAATAAATGTAGCAGGTATCCGGTTTTTGGATTATGGCAACAAACTACCCGAAGATCTTCTCACATCTAAATCCGTGGTTTTATTACAAATACCCCCCGAAAATAAGAATTCTTCGATACGCGCCGACTGGAGGCCGCTGGCGGAAGAAGCCCATGACATGTTCAGGAGTTCTGGTATAGACGCCGTGGCATATTACTTTATGAACGATGTAATTTCAGGCACAGAAGCAAGTCGTGAATTTGCTGAAGAGATGAAAAACAGAGGGATCAAAAACCTCATCATTCTGAGTGACGTCTGGGTTAAGATCAAAGGAAAAGAATCTGAACGGTTCGTAATTTTCATTACGCCGTTTAACGGCGAAGCCGACTTGATGCTCAACGGTCAACCTGCATGGAAAACACAAAACAAAAAGCTGGAAAAAGTACTTGACAAGCTGGAAAAAGAAACTTCGAGACAAAGATTGGTAAAAGAAAACCTGCTGATATCCGACTACCCTGAGCTGTTCAGGGATATTGACATTATTAAAGGCCGCCGCTCCGAAACGTATTCCAACAGTCTGAAGGTGGATAAAATTGCTTTTGCCGGATTTGACATTGCAGATATTCCTGAAAACAGACCGGGTGGCCTGATCAACAATAACATTGCCAAAGAAGCTGCCAAAGCAAACGGGATCGCACGGGGTAACAATAACAAATTGAGCGAAATATTGCAGCAACAATATCCTTTTGAGTATGAGGTAGTGCCATCACATCCCGATGAACAGGCATTGTTAAACCAGGGCTTTTCATACATCGTTTATCAACTTCATACCTACGGCATGAGCATTAAATACCTGCTTGATTACGATATCGAAGAAGGCGTTTCCGACTTTATCACGGTGAAACAACAAAAAGGTAAAACGATTCTACGCAATATTCCTACCGAATCGCCGGTGTATAAGTTTTATCTCAAACACTTGCGGACCAACGATGTATATGTGGGTTCGCGATGGGATGCTGACGAAACCTGGACCGAGGCGTTGAGGAATTTTATCAGCAACATCCGGAAAGATTTTGATGTGCGATAGCGGTTTGTGGCTCCAAAAATCAGGAATTAATACAAATAGGTGCAATCTGAGCTCCTCAAAAGTATCGTTTGTCCTTATTTTGCTATTTTCATTAAGCACTTTCTAACATTTTTTGCTGAATATAAACAGCATTTTGTATTAATAAATAGCTTCTCCACTACATATAAATCTCTTCATTCATAAAGGGGATCAACGCAAGTACCATTGCCTGTTCATAGTAGGAAGTACGGTCTATCAGATCGTGAGTTAATATTCCCACCGCACCGTTTTTCTGCTTGGAGTCTTTTCTTGCAAATACCATATCATCAGCATCGCCAAGTTCCATGCCTTCTTTTACCAGCCGGGCCACTTCATCCGGAAGGAAAAAAGAGGCGGTTCGGGCTTTGCCGGTTTTTGTTTTTGTTTTTATCACCATCCATGCAAATGCTTCAAGTTCTGTGCCCCGGAACTTGCACCCGCCTTCAATCCCAACCCAGAAATCGGCTTTTGGCTTTTGGTTCCTGCAAAACCGGCTTCTGTTAATAGCTCCCATCAGCGTTTCTTCGTTGCCCATCGGCTGATTGCTCACCCCCGAATCAGCTTCGAGTTCTTTTACTTTTATCCGCTTATGTGGAAACACCTTTTTGAATGCTTTTTCCACACAGGAAATTTTTACCGGATTTGTAGATCCTATAATAATTTTCATATGGTATCCGTTGATTTCTGATACTTTTCAAATGTTACTGGCGTGTTTGCAGCAAACACTTCAAAGATGGGATGAAGAAACAATATTTTCGGGTAAGTGCGGTATAAAATTTCAGTTTCCGGCTACATACTCAACAAATTCTTGGAAGTTGCTCTCCGGGAAGCATATTTACCATTCTTCTTCCTCCTATGCGGCTTTTCAGGATTACCTTGCCGGGATGGTCTGAGGTAAATGAACCTATTATGGCAGCCTGTTCACCTTCAGTAGCCCCTTTAATGATCTCCAGCGCTTTTCCGGCAGACGTTGATCTCACGATAGCCATAAAAATTCCTTCGTTGGCAACATACAGTGGGTCCAATCCCAGCATTTCGCACGCGCTGTCCACCCGTTCGTCTATGGGAAGTTGTTTTTCTTCCAGCATCACACCAAATCCGGATTGCCGGGCTATTTCATTCAACACCGTAGCCACGCCACCCCGCGTCGGATCCCGAAGCAGCACCACATCCTCTGCTACCTCGTCAAGCAGTTTTTGCACCAAATGATTTAGCGGCCGGGTATCGCTTTCAATATCCGTTTCAAATTCAAGCCCCTCCCTCACGGACATAATCGAAATTCCATGCGTTGCAATTTCGCCGGAAACAATAATTACATCTCCGTCATGCATGCGTTGTGCATCAATATCCGCATGCGGATGCAATTCGCCAATCCCCGTAGTATTGATGAATATTATATCTCCTTTGCCCTTATCCACTACTTTTGTGTCGCCCGTTACGATTACAATTCCTGCTTTATCAGCCGCTGATTTTACACCTACAAGTACCTCCCATAATTCATCCATTCTCATACCCTCCTCTATAATCAGACTCAGTGACATATATTGTGCGCTGGCGCCACACATGGCAAGATCATTCACGGTTCCGTTCACTGCAAGCTCGCCTATGTTGCCACCTGGAAAAAATATCGGAGAAATCACAAAACTGTCGGTTGTAAAAGCGGTTCTGCCTTTCAGATTAAATATGGCGCCGTCATGTCTGGGGTCCAGCATTTCATTTTTGAACAGGCTGAATACGCTTTTATCCAGAAGCCGGTTCGTAAGCAGTCCGCCACTGCCGTGCCCCAAAGTGATCACATTAAAGTCAACCTCCGGCATGGGACAATTCAACTGCATGGATAGTTTTTCAGGCATTGGTCATTTCGGTATCTGACTTAAAATGATAGTAGGCTGCGCAGGCGCCTTCGGAAGATACCATTGGCGCTCCCAGCGGATTTTCAGGTGTGCATACGTTGCCGAACATCGGGCATTCGAATGGTTTCTTACGGCCTGTCAAAATTTCTCCTGCTATGCATTCTTCCGGCTCATTCACCTTTTCGATGTTAACATCATATTTTTTGTCAGCATCATAGCCGGCATAAGCTTCCTTTATTCCGTATCCGCTTTGGGGAATTATACCGATGCCGCGCCACTCCCTGTCCACAATTTCAAACACCTCCTCTATGATCTTTTTTGCCTCATGATTTCCTTCACATGTTACCACCCGTTTATATTGATTTTCCACCTCGCAACGTCCTTCTTCCATCTGTTTTACCGCCAGCAGGATACCTTGTACCAGGTCCACCGGTTCAAATCCGGTAATGACGATGGGCGTCTGATACGTATCGGCAATAGGGAAGTATTCAAGGGTGCCCATTACGGTACATACATGCCCTGCCGCAAGAAATGCCTGTATCCGGTTATCTTCATCACCCAGAATGACTTCCATTGCAGGTGGTACCAGTACGTGCGACGCCAGGATCGAATAATTTGGAATACTAATTTTATTTGCCTGAATCACCGATAGGGCATTGGCAGGCGCTGTAGTTTCGAAGCCTACCGCAAAAAATACTACTTCCTTATCCGGATTGGATTTAGCGTATGAAACCGCTTCAAGTGGCGAATATACAATACGTATATCCGCTCCTTCTGCCTTAGCTGTAATCAGGCTTTTTTCAGATCCCGGAACCCGGATCATATCACCAAAAGAGAATAAGGTCACTCCTTTTTCTTTTGCAAGATATATTGCTTTGTCAATCATATGAAGGGGAGTAACACAAACCGGGCAACCCGGGCCGTGCACCATATTGATTTTATCCGGGAGCATTTCGAGAATGCCGCTTTTAACCAGACTGTGCGTTTGACCTCCGCAAATTTCCATGATGGTCCATGGCTGGGTAACACACTGGTGCAACTCCTGTAAATATGCTTTTACCACCCCGGAATCCCTGTATTCGTTTAGGTATTTCATAGGTCAGAAGTTTAATTCCTCGTCTATATCGCCGGTTTTCTGAATATACTCAAAGACTTTCCGGGCCTCTTCTTCATCCACAATACTGATGGCTGCACCCACATGTACCAGCACATAATCTCCTACTACGGCTTCAGGCACCATTGACAGGTTGACCTCTTTCATGATCCCCCCGAATGACACTTTACCGGTTCGGAATACTTCGTCCAGCTCGGCTTCGATCCCTTTTATTTGTCCCGGAATTGCTAAACACATAACTAAAAAAGTTTCAGATTAATCATAAATAACTCTTTGTTTTACCTTTATCCTGCTTCTTCGTACCTGCGTGTTAAACCGGTAATACCAGGCCAGCTGCCCGAATGAAACGCACTCGTCATTGGGCGATAATTGCTTATGAAAATACAAATTATATTCTTTGCCCAGCCTTTCTTTTAATAAATATACTAAAAAGCTGTTTTGGAATACCCCTCCGCTAAAAGCAATATGATTTATATCCAATTCCTTTGCCTTCAAACCGATGAACTCCACAAGCCAGGCAATAAACTCCGCCGCCAGTTTTCCTTTATCTTCACCCAGCCGGTATGCATCAATCAGTTGTGAAATTACATCGGCAAAATCCGCTCCTTCAAAAATTCTTCCCGGTTGCTTGTTGTTGGTTGAGATATACCTCTCGGCAATCGCTTGCAGATGCATAGCGGCTTCCCCTTCAAAGGTATTATAATCGTTTACGTCGAGAAGACTGGCAACTGCATCAAAAACCCGCCCCATACTGGTTGTAGCCAGCCCTTTGCCACTGTTCAGAATTTTGTTGTATAAGCTGAATTCAACTTTTGTAAACTTAGCTTCAATATCAGCCATCAACCCAAACGAATTACACAGCGACAACGCCGACAGGCGTGGTTCACGTGCCATTTTATCTCCAAGTATATTCCCGAATAGTGGAATATTTCCTGTGCGGATAATCTGCTCGTCCTGATAAGTAAAAAATTCGCCTCCCCATATTGTGCCATCGTTACCGAAACCGGTGCCGTCCCAAATGACGCCTAAAATATTATAGTCAGGCTTCAGCAGGTCATTTTCGGCTAAAACAGCCATAAAATGTGCTTCGTGGTGTTGAATTTGTATCCGGTTGATATTTGACTTCTCGGCCATTTCTTTACCAAGCTGGGAAGAATAATAAGCAGGATGTTTATCTACCAGAATAGTTTCAGGTTTAAGATTAAAAAGCGAATAAAAATGCGTCAGTGTATGGCGGTAGCTCTCTCTTGTATCAAAACATTCCAGATCGCCAAGATATTGCGATATGTAGGTGTTACCTCTGTGGGTTAATGCAAAAGTGCTTTTCAACATGGCGCCCATTGCCAGCAGATCAGGCATATCATTTTTAAATACGGTATGAAAAAACGCCGGCGCAAAACCCCGTGATCTGCGAAATATCAGCCGTGATGTGTCTGGCAGGATCTTCAGCACAGAATCATCCTGAGGCACAACAATATCGCGGTTGCTGACAAGAATAAAATCGGCTATCCCTGAAAGGTATTCAACTGCTTTCCGGTCATCGTAAATAACAGGTGAACCACTCACATTACCGCTGGTGGCGATCAAAGGACGGTTAACCTCATGCATTATAAGCACAAACAGAGGCGCATAAGGCCGCATTACGCCAATTTCATTTAAACCCGGAACAATTTCGTTTACCGCAATGCCCGATAGTGGGTTATCCAGTAGTTTCAACAGCACAATCGGACTTTCGGTACTGTACACAGCATTTTTTTCATGCTGATTAATTTCAACGTCCAGCGCAAGCGTTACAAAACTGGGATACATCAGGGCAAACGGCTTTGTCGGACGGTGTTTCCGTGCCCGAAGTTTAGCAACGGTTTTCTGATTTGTGGCGTCTGCAAGAAGCAGATATCCGCCAATTCCCTTAATGGCTACAATACTTCCGTTGTATATTTCATTTATCGTCCTTGTAATAATATTCTTCTGAGAAAGCTTTAGTGAGCGGCCCTTTGCATTCATCAATTGCAGGCTTATGCCGCATGCGGTACATGAGTTCGTTTGCGAATAGTGCCTGCGATCCGATGGATTATTATACTCTTCACTGCATGAATCACACATTTCAAACGAACCCATGGCGGTTCGTTCGCGATCGTAAGGCAACTCCGTAACGATGGAATATCTTGGACCACAGTTTGTGCATGTAATGAACGGATATTCATATCGCTTGTTGTCCCGCTGAGTCAATTCGGTTTCGCAATCATTACAAATCGCAAAATCCGGTGTTAACATCAGATTGGGCTTGCCTTTTTGATAACTTTCCCTGATACGGAATGAAGGAAATTTTGTGTATGGGATTCTTTTAAACGAATGTCGTGTAATTCTGGCAAGTACAGGGGCGTGCTTCGTTACTTCATGATAAAATTCATCTGCCCCGCCTCTGTCAGCGTTGATTTCAATATGCACGCCATTCATTCCATTGTTTACCCATCCCGAAACCTGTTTTTCTTTTGCAATGCGATATACAAAAGGGCGGAAACCCACCCCTTGTACCTGACCTTCAATATGTATATGATAGGTGTCCATCATCCAATGTGTTCAATGCCTTTTTTTTGCTTAAGCCAGGCATACCACGCTTCGAGGCCATGCTCCGTTGTAGCCGACACCTGAATGATTTCCATTACGGGGTTTACTTGCTTCAAATACGAAACGGCTTTTTCGATATCAAATTGAACATACGGTAACAGGTCCGTTTTATTAATGATGCAGACATTGCTTGTTTCAAACATGGTCGGGTATTTTAGTGGTTTGTCTTCCCCTTCGGTCACACTCATTATCACTACCCGCTGGCTTTCTCCAAGGTCAAATAACGACGGACAAACCAGGTTGCCCACATTTTCAATAAATAAAACGGCTTCCTCTTTCGGGTTTAGTTTTTTTATTGCCCGATAGATCATATCGGAATCAAGGTGGCATCCTTTGCCGGTATTCACTTGTACAACTGGTGCGCCGGCTGATGCAATCCGGTTGGCGTCGTTCATGGTTTGTTGGTCGCCTTCTATAATATAGAAATCCATATCGCCAGCCAGGTTATGAATGGTTTTTTCAAGCAGCGTGGTTTTACCCGACCCAGGGGAACTTACCAGATTCAGCGCAAGAATGTTTCGTGCTTCAAAAAATCCTCTGTTACGCTCGGCAAGCAGATTATTTTTTTGCAATACATCCCGCTCCAGGTCTAACGTTACAGTGTGGCTATGTGCATGCGGATCATGTGTATGCGTGTGATTATGATGACCGTTATCATGCGTTTGTGCTTGATTATGGTCGTGGTCATGATGGTTGTGTACGTGATCGGGCGTTTTTGCCTCTTGTTCGCCAGGCACTAACAATTTAATTTCATCGGTGGTTTCGCATCCGCAGGTAGCACACATAATAATCGGGTTAGTTTTCTGTTGTTAATTTTAAATTCTCTTTTGTCCTGGTAAGTAAGGTTATTGCTTTCACTTTTAATTCTCTCCCCCTGGTCAGGGTTGTCATCATGGAGCTACATGCCGGGCACTGGCTGAAAAACTGTAGTGCCGGATATTGATGCCCGCAATCCAGGCACGATGCTTCTCCTTTAATGATCCTGATGTTTTTTTCTGCCTCCGCCAGTACAGAGTTTTTCACCGCAGCTTCCCACACAAAATTCAATGCATCCAACTCTACCCCTGAGAGCTCTCCGATTTCAAGCTCAATTTTTTCTACGATTGCATTTGCTTTCTTTGCCTCTTCGTCAGCGATCTCAACTATACTTAACGCAATAGAAAACTCATGCATGGTTAAATATTATTTTGTTTTTCTGGAATATTTTCTAACCCAGAAATAAACTATCACGGCGCAAAGGATTACCAACTCGGCAATATGAAGTGGTGAAGCAAAATAATGCAACAGGCTGTTTTGAAAAGTTCCGTGTCCGCTATGCGCAAACAGGCTTACCGGAAAAAGCATCATCATTCCGGTAAAAGCGAGGATATTTAATTTTTTCATAGGCTTTATTTTTAAATTTTTTCAAAATGAAAAAGATAGGAATAAAATAACATGATGTATGTCAGGTTTTTAAATGATATTCTTTGTTTACTTTCTCTTCTGAAATTCGGCAAATTGATTTGCTATTTGTAAACGGACCTTCAGTCCGCTTTTAACTTAAAAATAAAACTATGAAATATCATCCATTTGGTATCGTTGGAGATCTCAACGATAAAAGCCAATCCATTTATGAGGAAATGAAACAGCGCGGTTATTCGCGCCGTGATTTCATGAAGTTTGCAGCAACTATGGCGGCTTTCATTGGCCTTGAATCAAGCGGAATCGCCCAGGTTGCCAGAGCCATGGAAACAAAACAACGTCCTCCTGTAATCTGGATGCACTTTCAGGAATGTACGTGTTGTTCGGAATCTTTCATTCGTTCATCACATCCGATTGTTGCTGATATTTTACTTGATAATATCTCGCTAAACTATACCGAAACACTGCAGGCAGCCTCCGGATATCAGGCTGAAAAATCGCTGCACGACACGATCAAGAATAGTTTTGGCGAATACATCCTGCTTATTGAAGGAAGCGTACCAATGGCAAATCCCGGTTATTGCATGATCGGAGGCAAATCTGCTGAAGAAATCCTTAATGAAGTTGCTGAGGGAGCAAAAGCCATTATTGCCTGGGGTAGCTGCGCATCCAACGGATGTGTGCAATCTGCCAAACCAAATCCGACCAAAGCTACTCCGATTCATAAAATCATTAAAAACAAACGCATTGTCAGGGTTCCGGGATGTCCTCCCATCGGAGAAGTTATGGCGGGAGTGATCGTTCACCTGCTTACCTTCGAGAGGCTTCCAGAACTGGATAATCAGGGCAGACCCAAAACATTCTACAGCAGAAGGGTGCATGACACCTGCTACCGCAGACCGAATTATGATGCCGGTTTGTTTGTAGAGAGCTGGGATGATGAAGGCGCCAGGAGAGGATTCTGTCTATATAAAATGGGGTGCCGTGGGCCTGTAACTTACAATGCATGCGGCATTACCAAGTGGAATAACGGAACAAGTTTTCCTATTCAGTCAGGACACGGCTGCATTGGTTGTAGCGAAGCTAATTTCTGGGATAGCGGTCCATTATATAAACATATGTCTTCATTCCCTGGCTTCGGCATCGAATCGAATGCCGACAAAGTCGGTCTTTATGCAGCAGGTGCAGCAACGGCTGGAATTGTAGCTCATGCTATCGCAACGAATATTAGAAAGAATAAGATCCTTGATTCCAATGTTCAGAATGCCAGGGATGTGGAGAGCGAAGACCTGGATATACAATAATTCCGAAATGAACTCCAGTCAATTTAACAATCCAATTACAACTAAAAATATCAAACAATGAGTAATCGAATAGTAATAGATCCCATAACCCGAATTGAAGGACACCTGAGAGTGGAAGTGGAGGTAAAAAACGGTAAAGTGGTAGATGCTTTCAGCTCCGGGACCATGGTTCGGGGATTGGAACAGATTGTAAAAGGGAGAGATCCGCGTGACGTATGGGCTTTCGTAGGCCGTGCCTGTGGTGTGTGCACAACTGTCCACAGTCTGGCTTCAGTAAGGGCCTTAGAAGACGCATTGAGTATTGTGATACCACCTAATGCAGAAATGGTCAGAAATCTAATGTTTGCCACCCAATATATTCATGATCATGTAGTGCATTTTTATCATTTGCATGCATTGGATTGGGTGGATATTGTCAGCATTCTAAAAGCTGATCCCGAGGTGACCTCACAAATTCAGAGGAGCATTTCCAATCATCCAAAAAGCTCACCCAAGTATTTTGCTGATGTTCAGGCCCGCATCAAGCGGTTTGTCGATAGCGGCCAACTGGGCATATTTGCCAACGGGTATTGGGGCCATCCTGCATACAAACTTCCCCCGGAAGTGAATTTGCTCGCTGTTGCTCATTACCTGGAAGCGCTCGAATGGCAAAAAGAAATCGTTAAGGTCCATGCTATTTTTGGTGGAAAGAATCCACACCCTAATTATTTGGTCGGTGGGATGGCCTGTCCGATAAATACCGATGAAGTTAATGCACTCAACGTTGAAAGGCTTAGCCTGGTTCATCAACTTCTAAAAGAAGCAAGGGATTTTGTTAATCAGGTTTACTGGCCGGATGTTGTAGCTATAGCCCCTTATTATCTTGATTGGGGAAGCATAGGAGGAGGTCTGAGAAATTACCTGTGTTATGGAGATCTGCCTACAGATGGCTTCGGTAATGTATCAAGCTTCAAATTCCCAAGAGGGGTAATTCTTGATCGCAATCTGTCAGAAATACATGAAGTGGATGCCAGGGATGAAGACCAGATCAAAGAGTATGTAAAACATTCATGGTATAAGTATTCTGTAGGCGATGACGAAGGATTATTTCCATTCAAGGGAGAAACCAATCTTAATTTCACTGGTCCTAATCCACCTTTTGACCAACTTAATGTTGAAGGGAAGTATTCCTGGGTAAAAACACCTCGTTGGCGGGGTAATCCAATGGAAGTTGGCCCCTTAGCCAGGATGCTTGTAGGCTATGCCTCTGGAAAACCGGAGTTTCAGGAAATTGTGGATGGCACACTGGCTGCTCTCGAGGTGCCTGTTGGCGCGTTGTTTTCTACCCTGGGCCGTACGGCTGCCAGGGCTATGGAAACAAAACTTATGACCGAATGGGCGCTGGAGTTTTATGATAGTTTGATTAGCAACATCAAGAAAGGTGACCAAAAAATGGCGAATATGGATATCTGGGAACCCGAATTATGGCCTCTCGAAGTCAGTGGTGTTGGATTGAGTGAGGCCCCAAGAGGGGCTCTTGCACACTGGATTGTTATCAAAGATGGTAAAGTGGAGAACTACCAGATGGTTGTTCCATCCACGTGGAACGCCTCACCCAGGGATCCGAAAGGCCAGAAGTCGTCGTACGAGGCTTCACTGATAGATACCCCTGTACATGATCCGGAACAACCCCTGGAAATAATCCGTACTATACATTCTTTTGATCCTTGTCTTGCCTGTGCAGTGCATGTATATGATGAGAAAGGTAAACATGTACATCAATTGAATACATTTTAACTCTTAAATCGAGTAGTTATGAAAGATCAAAAAACCGATATGATAAGCAGTGCGGCACGAAGCAAAATGAATTTCCGCACCATGCAACGGATATATGTTTTCCAAATACCTACCCGGGCTTTTCACTGGATCAATGTACTCTGTGTGACCTCTTTGTCAATAACGGGGTATTTAATAGCGGATCCGCCGGCAATACTGCACAGCACGGAAGCATATACATTGAATTGGTTTGGTTTCAACCGATATATCCATTTTGTTTCTGGATGGGTGTTTACTGTAAACTGGGCGTTCAGAATTATCTGGGGCTTTTTCCTGGGAAACAGATGGGAAAAATGGAAGAATTTCATTCCTACAACAAAAGCGCGATGGAAAGAAATTAAGAATGTACTGTTACAAGATATTCTTCTTGCAGAAAACAAGCAGCATGTTTCAATAGGTCATAATGCCCTGGCCGGCTTTACTTATTTTCTTCTTACATCCATAATTATTCTTCTTATATTTACTGGATTTGGCCTCTATATTGGTATTTCAGACGGCTGGGTTGTAGCGTTACTTGGTTGGCCTAGCTCCTGGTTTGGAAACGAGATGTTTGTACGTTTCCTTCACCACTTATTGATGTGGGTAATTCTATTATTTGCCATGATCCATATTTACCTCGTTTTCTTCCATGACTCCGTGGAGGGTAGGGGTGAGATATCTTCCATCATTAGCGGATGGAAATTCATTGAAGAAAAGATCTGGAGAAATTACATTGGTAAAGGAAAATGATTTCTGAATCAGATTCTAACAAAACAGGTCCCGACATCCTCATCCTGGGTGTCGGGAATTTTTTAATGGGCGACGAAGGGGTGGGTGTGCATGCAATTAAAATGCTCGAAAAGGAAAAACTACCGCCCAGGGTGGAACTGCTTGACGGCGGAACCGGCGGATTTCATCTTATGGGTCACATGGAGTCGTATCCGTACGTTATTATGATCGATGCCACACT
>QIDJ01000374.1 GCA_003228395.1 Flammeovirgaceae bacterium | reverse complement strand
GCTTTCAATAACCTGATGCAATCGGTTGAAAGTGATCCGGGATTTACCGTTTATCCGAATCCGGTATGGGACAATCAATTTATAATCCGGTCAACCGATCCGGACGAAATTCCTGAAGCTGACATTAAAATTTTTGATATAAATGGTAAAATACAACTTGAGACCACGCTGTTTTTTACCTGGTTGAATAATTCGCAAGTCATTGATTTTTTCCTTCTTCGTAAAGGCGTTTACATCATTAATCTTGATACAGGATCCGAAATAATAAAAATCCGGGTTGTAAAAATTTAATTGAGTTGCAAAGCATAAAAGGCAATGACTATATTTACCCCTGAAATTGTCATAAGAACTGACAATTTTACCTAATGGACAGGCGATAGTTGTAAATCAACAATGACTTCGCCTGGGTATATGCAACCTGAAACGTTAAAACGCAGATGAAAACACCGTTTATCGCACCTTCCATTCTTGCCGCTGATTTTGCCAACATACAAAGCGAGGTAGAAATGCTGAACACAAGTGAAGCCGACTGGATTCATGTGGATGTTATGGATGGTGTTTTTGTACCCAATATTTCTTTTGGCATACCCGTGTGCAAAGCCATCCACAGGTATGCAAAAAAGCCGTTGGATGTACACCTTATGATTGAAAAACCTGAAAACTATGTCGAAAAGTTTAAAAATGCAGGCGCTGATATAATCAGCGTCCATTATGAGGCATGTCCGCATCTGCATCGTAATCTTCAGCAACTCAAAGACCTGGGTGTACAGGCAGGGGTGGGCATAAATCCGCATACCAGGGTAAATCTGCTGCGGGATATCATTCATGAGATTGACCTGGTTTGCCTGATGTCGGTAAACCCCGGATTTGGTGGTCAGTCTTTTATCAATGGTACCTATGATAAGGTGAGGGCCTTGCGCAACATCATTGACGAAGCAGGGGCCGGCACAAAAATAGAAGTGGACGGTGGTGTAACTATTGATAATGCAAAGCAATTGCTTGATGCCGGAGCGGATGTGCTGGTTGCAGGAAGTTTTGTATTTCGCTCCGAAAACCCGGCAGATACTATTTCCAGGCTGAAAAACGTTTAATTTACCGGAGCCCGACCGGTTTTATGGTTTACAGAATATTCATATTTTTTCTCATTGTCTTAAGTAGCAGATGCCTTGCTGTGGCACAGCAAGCGGTAATAATGGGTAAAGTGACATCCTTTCAAACGGGCAACCCTTTATCGGAAGCAAATATTTATTTAGCAGGCACCAGCCTCGGAACACATACCGATTCGCAGGGGAGATACCGGCTTAGTGTACCTGCAAACAGACAAATAACAGTAGTATTCCGATTTGTCGGGTACGATAGTATCTTTTTTGATTTGCAGCTAAATAAAAATGAAACCAGAACGCTGAATGCAACTCTTAAAGAGTCCGTACAGGTTTTGAAAACTGTTGATATTGTTTCTGAAACCATACGGCGTGAATCAAGTGTGGTTACCATCAGCCCACGTAGCGCAAGGGTGCTTCCATCTCCATTTGGTGACTTTACAAAAATATTGACTATGATGCCAGGTGTGGTATCCAACAATGAACTCTCATCCGGTTACAGTGTACGGGGAGGAAACCTCGAGGAAAACCTGATTTACGTTAATGACATACAGATATACCGTCCCTTTCTTGCACGTGCCGGACGGCAGGAAGGCCTGAGCTTTGTGAATACGGATCTGGTGAAAGAAGCCCGTTTTTATGCAGGAGGCTGGCAGCCGCATTATGGTAATAAGCTTTCGTCCGTACTTGATGTAAATTATAAAACGCCGGATGAAATAAAAGGCTCGGTTACTCTCGGGTTATTGGGAGGGTCAGCTTATCTCGAAGGTATTACATCTGACCGCCGTTTACAATACCTGATAGGCGCCAGGCATAAAAGGTCGCAATATCTGCTGAACACGTTTGACGTAAACGGCGAATATTTTCCTACCTTCACCGACATACAAAGCTATGTAAACCTGAATGCAGGTAAACTACATCCTGAACGAACTCAGATAGGGGTGTTGTTTTCCTATGCGCAGAATCGATATCAGGTTATTCCCGAAACAAGAGAAACCGAATTTGGCACATTTAGCAGCGCATTGCGTTTTCTGGTGGCTTTTGAAGGACAGGAATCACTTAATTACGATACCTGGCAATCGGGAATCAATGTATTACATCAGTTAAACAATGATTTTATAATCAAATTTACCGTTTCAGGAGTTAAATCCTTTGAAAAAGAATATTCCGATGTAGAAGGCGGATACCGCCTGTGCGACGTGGACAAGAACCCGGCTTCCTCCTCTTTTAACGAATGCGTTTCAATACGCGGCATAGGCACGGAATTTTTTCATGCACGGAATACGCTTGAAAGCACGTTGCTCATGGCGGACGTAAAAGCGGAGTATGCCTTTGACGGTAATAACTATTTTGAATTCGGACTTGATTATTCATTTAATGATTTTGACGACTACCTGGAAGAATATACATTTATTGATTCTGCAGATTTTTCAGAGATTAAAAACCGGGTTTTTACATCAAACCGTATTACCGCAAACATAGCCGGTGGTTTTGTTCAGCATAGTGTAAAAACAGGGCAGTCAGGGGAATTTGTATATGGGCTTAGGTTTTCGTACAGAGATATGAATCAGCAATGGCTTCTGAGCCCGCGAATGCAATATTCGATACAACCTGCATGGAACAGCGACTATATTTTTAAAGCGGCTGTAGGTCTGTACCAGCAACAGCCGCTATACAGGGAACTGCGGGATTTTAATGGAGAGGTAAACCTGAATGTAAAAGCCCAGCAGTCGTTACACATGATTGCAGGCCTGGATCACAATTTCCTGCTCTGGGAACGCCCTTTTAAGTGGACTGCTGAACTTTACTATAAATATCTATGGGACGTTATCCCGTATGATATAGATAACGTGCGTATCAGGTATTATGGTGAAAATCTGGCCATTGCCTATGCCGCCGGAATGGATATGCGAATCAGCGGAGAATTTATACCCGGTACTGAAAGCTGGTTCGGTCTGGGGCTGCTTAGTACACGCGAAGATCTCAGTAATGACGACCGGGGCTATGTACGAAGGCCTTCCGATCAGCATTTTACTGTTTCGGCCTTTTTTGAGGATCATCTGCCTGATAATCCGAGCATGCGGGTGAACCTGGGCTTTATTTATGGGAGCGGACTGCCATTTGGCCCGCCAGGCGACCTTGAAAACAGAAGCGTATTTAACGGTGACACATACCAGCGGGTAGATGTTGGTTTCTCAAAAATATTTTTTCTTACAGGCGCTTCCAGATTGGAAAGTATCTGGCTCAGCCTTGAAATTTTAAATTTATTCGGTATCGAAAACACCATTTCATATACCTGGCTTCAGGAATTATCAGGTAATTTTATCGCTGTGCCCAACACCCTTACAAACCGGTTTTTTAACTTAAAAATGACCTTCAGCTTTGAATAAGATGCTTTTCTACTGTTTCCCGCATAGGAACATCCAATCGGAAATTATGATTTAATATACGCTGATTGAGCACTAACGGTGCATGAATCATTAGCCCTGCGCGTAGCACACTTAGTATGCTTCAGGAAAGATATCTGACAAACTGCGTAAAACAGGAAAAGCATGATTTTCTGATTTTGAATTTGTAATTTGATTAAAATGCATTTCTTTTGTGGGCTTATAATTTTACCGGTATGTTCTAACATACTTTAACAAAAATTTAAACGTAATAATTTATGATGAAGTTAATGAAATTTATGGCAGCGGTTTGCATGTTGAGCATGATATCTGCCGGTGTGTTTGCACAGGATGAAACAGAGATTACGGATGACCAGTTGTACCGTTATGCGATAATGCAGGAAGTGATAAACCTGATGAAAAAAGACATTAGTACAGAGGTAAATAAAGTCATCAAAGCCCAGGAGGGAATGACCGGTCAACGGTATAAAGAGCTTGCTGTAACCAAAGGTGACGAAGCAAAGCTTCAGGCCATTGAAGCCAAAGATTGGGAAATTCAGTTTTTAAAGCAGATCGATGATTTTAAAAGTACAAGGATTGCATCGATCAAAACGGTGAACTCCGAATTAGCTACAAAAATGGTGGGCGATAGTGGTAAAACCTACAAGAAAATCAAGAACATGTTGAAATCGGATGCAGGCTTAAAATCCAGGTATGATTCAATTGCTGTCTCATTATCTAAAGCAAAAGTGAAAGCCGACTAGCATTAGTTGCCCGATTGCCCTGTAATTTATTGCCATTTATAATCCTGTAACTTAAGGATACGTCTGCCCGCACAGAAGCATCCATATTATTTTGCCCTGGCGCGGAAGTTTCCAACCGCCATAGCCGATAGGCGAAGGCGGTTTCTTCCGTGCCCTGATGTAATAATGCGCTAAGTTTCACCTGCGCAGAATACCCGGTCACATCTGGATAAACCTTTTACAGGGCAAACCGAACAATGCAGGTTCATGTTAAGTCCTCTTTGTAAGAGGAGAATTGATATAGCGTTTGCCATAAATTAATAGCATTAATTCAATAATAATTTACTCAACGGGTTACTTTTACTATATTTAAGTCGCCGAAATAAATAAAACTGCCAATGTTTACAGAAAATGAGGTTGGTTTGATGTTAGAAAATAAAGACATCGAAAACGCAGTTATTGAATTAAAAAAGGACTTTGTACGCAATGAAGCCAAATTTATGGAAATAAGCGATCATGATTTTTTGTCACTTGTACTTTTAACTCCGGCTGTCAGCATTGCTCTTGCCGATAAAAATGTGAGTTTGTTTGAAGAACTGGCCTTAAATAAAAGAGCGCGAAAGCTATCCAAAGGAGGTTATTTTTGGAAGAAGGATCCGGTAGTAATAGCTATGGGGCATTTGATTGAGCATTATGATCAATGGGAAGAGAAGTTTTTCGCCTTACTCCGAAGCGTTATGAATACAGCCCTTGATTTTGACTCCATCATTTACCAGGATATTGCTGATGAAGATTTAACAGCCGACACATTCAGGAAAGAAGTGCTTAAGGCGCCTTATGGATTTGTGCGGTTTTTAGCATCATTCTTTTGTACTGAAGACGATGATATTCTGAATGTAGAATCAAGAAAATTAGCCCGGAAGGAGTACGAGCGAATGATTGATGTTGGAAATAAGCTCAATCTTAAAAAAGTGCCTGTTTTCAGACACTTTTGTGCAACACACCAGGTAACGGATTAAACTTGCCTCATGCAATCTGTTTCTACATATTCCCGGCAGCATTACATCTTACGTAACTAAACACATTGAACAGGCTTGTTTTCATATCGGTATTTCTTCTTTTTTGCGTCATAACTGTTACCGGTGTGGCACAAGAGGAACAGGTTGAAATACCCGACGAACAACCGGACAAAGTGCAGCGTGAAGGCAAGTCAAAAACAAAGAAAAGCTACAAATCAGGGGGTAATATATTTACTGCATTTTTATCGCAATTTACCCTGGGGGTTTCTACGGGGTATGGTGCCACCTTTTACAGTCATAACCTGAAAGGATTTGGCATTTACCAACCGGCAAATGGCAATGGTGTATTCCTGTTTGATCAGGCGTTTATTGACCGTGATACATTACCTTCTGTTTATAATAATTGGGTGAATAATGTGCAGGGATTTAGCGGCCTGTTGATCCCGGTTGATTCGTTGTCCTCTCCGATTATTACAAACGGAATTCCTGTATTTCCCGGAGACCTGAAAATAGGATCTGATTCCGTTAAACTCGGTTATAAAAGTATTGCTCATAACATACCGTTCACAGTCATGGTTAGCATCGATGTTGACAGGTACCGTATCGGAGGGGGTGTCAGCATGGAATTACACAAAATGAGCCGTTTCAATCCAACCGCATTAAAGAATTCATTGCGTAGTTTTCGCACTGATTTCTCCATTGCATTCTTCAAGAAATACTTTGGTTTTGTAGGTATTACCACGTATGAATCATGGCAATATAAAATGATTGCAGATTTGCAATTTGGAAAAATTAACCGGGGTAAACATTTTAATAAAGACCTGATATCGAGTGGCTTATACTTTAATTTTGGCTATACAATTGAGAGATCACTGTCAGAATATTTTAAAGTTTTTGTGCGACCTGCTGTAGAATGGAAAGCATACACGCTTACTGTTCCTGAGTCAGGCCTTACAGTAAATCACAGGCAGCCTACCTTGTATGTGCAGTTTGGCGCTACGATCAGGATGCCCGTAATGCCCAGATGTCCGGTGCCGGGGTGCCACATACAAATGAACCACGTACATGACGGAAAAGAATACAGAAGCAAAGTACACCCGATCTGGAAGTGGCAGGACCCCAATTACGGGCAGAACTATCCACAACTAATCAAGCATAAAAGAAAGAATAGACGGAAGATAAATCCGTATTAAATACAGGCAGCAAAATGCGTTCTGAAAGGGCGCGGAATTCGTGTAAAAATGAAAATTCTTATGTACCTTGCAGGTCTGTTTTTTAGTGCTTTATAATCTGTAGTATGGCTGACGATCAGCAAGAAAATTTTACCCCGGGAAGACAGGGTATTATTCCCATAAATATTGAAGATGAAATGCGAAGCGCCTACATCGATTACTCGATGTCGGTTATTATTTCAAGGGCGCTTCCGGATGTTCGCGACGGATTAAAACCCGTACACCGGCGCATCCTCTATGGCATGGATGAGCTTGGTGTGAACTACAACAAATCCTACAAGAAATGTGCAAGAATTGTTGGAGATGTATTAGGTAAATATCATCCGCACGGTGATACCGCAGTGTATGACACCATGGTACGAATGGCGCAACCATGGTCGCTTCGTTATCCGCTGGTTGACGGGCAAGGCAATTTCGGCTCGGTAGATGGAGATTCGCCTGCTGCCATGCGATATACTGAAGCACGGCTAAAACGGATTGCAGAAGAATTACTGTATGACATTAACAAAGAAACGGTAGATTTTCAACCTAATTACGATGACTCTACCAAAGAACCCACCGTTCTTCCGTCTAAAATACCGAATCTGCTTCTAAACGGATCTTCAGGAATTGCCGTAGGTATGGCTACCAACATGGCGCCCCACAATCTTAAGGAAGTAGTGGCAGGTATAAAAGCCTATATCGAAAACAACGATATTGAAATCAGCGACCTGATGAAATATATCACTGCTCCTGATTTCCCCACCGGCGCCACTATTTACGGATATCAGGGTGTAAAACAAGCATTTGAAACCGGCAGAGGGCGCATAATTCTCCGGAGTAAAACCCATTTTGAAACTAAAAAAACAGGGAAAGAACAGATTATCGTATCGGAAATCCCCTATATGGTAAATAAAGCGGCGCTTATCGAAAAATCTGCCGCACTTGTAAATGAAAAGCGTTTAGAGGGGATTTCAGATATCAGGGATGAATCTGACCGCGAAGGGATGCGCATTGTTTTTGACCTGAAAAAAGACGCTATACCCAATATCGTTCTTAACAACCTGTTTAAATATACGCAGTTACAAGCTTCGTTCAGCGTGAATAACGTAGCGCTTGTGAAGGGGAGGCCACACACCCTGAACCTGAAAGACCTGATTAAATATTTTGTTAAGCACCGCCACGAAGTGGTAGTACGCCGTACGAAGTACGAACTTCAGGAAGCAGAAAAAAGAGCCCACATACTTGAGGGGTACCTCATTGCGTTGGACAATATCGATGAAATCATTGCTTTGATTCGCGGATCAAGAGATCCGGAAGTGGCAAAGCTGGGGCTTATAAAAAAATTCGAGCTTTCAGATATCCAGGCAAAAGCCATCCTGGAAATGCGTCTGCAGCGCCTTACCGGACTCGAAAGAGAAAAAATTCAAAAAGAATACGAGGAAATTCAAAAGCTGATCACCGACCTCAAAGACATTCTTGATAATAAAGACAGGCGAATGGATATTATCAAGGAGGAGCTCGATGAAATGAGCGACCGTTACGGAGACGAGCGCAGAACAGATATTGTTCATTCAGCTGAAGACTTCTCTGCTGAGGACATGATTCCTGACGAGGATATGGTAATAACCATTTCACATGAGGGATATATCAAACGCACACCGCTGGTGGATTACCGTACCCAGGGCCGGGGCGGTGTTGGTTCGAGAGGAGTAATCACTAAAGAGGATGACTTTACAGAGCACTTATTTGTTGCTTCTGCACATAATTACCTGCTTATCTTCACTGAAAACGGCAAGGTGTTCTGGATTAAAGTTTGGGCTTTGCCTGAAGGAAGCAAAACCAGCAAAGGCCGGGCAATTCAGAATCTAATAAACATTGAGCCCACAGACAAAGTCCGGGCGGTTATTAATGTAAAAACACTGGATGATGAGGATTATATAAATAACAATTATCTGGTAATGTGTACCGAAGGAGGTACCATCAAAAAAACCACGCTCGAAGCTTATTCGAGACCCCGTCAAAACGGAATTAACGCCATCACTATCAACCCGGGTGATCGCTTGCTAAGAGTAAAAATGACCAATGGCAACAACCACATCATCATTGCGGTAAGCAGCGGAAGGGCTATTCATTTCCATGAGTCGGAAGTGCGCCCAATGGGTCGAACTGCTGCCGGTGTACGTGGAATACGTATCGATAATGAAAAAGTGATTGGCATGGTATGTGTTGCAAGAGAAGATGCCACCCTGCTTGTGGTGTCCGAAAAGGGGTATGGAAAACGAAGCGCCGTGGGAGAATACCGGATAACAAGACGGGGAGGAAAAGGAGTGAAAGCCATGAATGTAACAGAAAAAACCGGTGCACTGGTGGCTATTAAGGAAGTGGTTGATAGTGATGACCTTATGATAATAAACAAGTCGGGTATAATCATTCGGTTTGAAGTGGGTAAAGTGAGGGTTATGGGACGTGCCACACAGGGCGTGCGACTGATCAGGCTGAATGAAAATGATGAAATATCATCGGTTGCGCAAATTGAAAAGATTGAAGATGTGGATGAGGTAATAGATGAAAAAAATAACGATGACGAAGAAAATGATAGCTGATACACGCTATATTTCCGGAGAACTTTCCGGCTAATTATTGTATTTTATATTATTGCATTTCACTTAGATATATTAAAGATGAAAAACGCTATTTTAATTGTACTGTTTTGTTTTGCAACTGTTTCGGTCAATGCCCAAAATTCAAATGTAAATAAGGCCAATGCAAATATTCAGAATGGCAAACTGGCAGAAGCTAAAGAGTTGATTGATCAGGCGGCAGAACATGAGAAAACCAGGGAAAAAGGACGTACCTGGTATGTTCGGGGGATGGTATATCAGGCTATTGCCTCTTCCGATGATGAATCGGTTCGTGCAATAGACCCCGGGGCTGCTATAAAAGCAGCGAAATCTTATGAAAAAGTTAAGATATATGAAAAGGAGGGAAGCAACTATTACACGCTTTCGGAGATACAGGCTCAGCAAATGTATAGTATCATTCTGAACCGCGGTATTTCGTTATACCAGGAGGAAAACTATAAAGACGCCTATCTGACTTTCAAAGACCTGACAATAATAGCGCCAAAAGATACTATTGGTTATCTGTATGGCGGATATTGTGCGCAGGAAGCAGGAGAATTAGATGATGCTTTTGAAATGTATTACAGCGCAATGGAACTGGAGGACTGCCCTAAACTGATCTACACGCAGGTAATGTTTTTGCTTGAAAATGACAAACAAGACCTGGAAGGAGCATTGAAGATCGCCCATAAGGGAATGGAAAAATTTCCGGATGACCAGTCATTTGATAAGTCAATTATCGCCTATTATATCAAACTCGAAAAAACGGATGAAGCAAGGCAGGCGCTGATTGCCGCCCTGGAGGTTGAACCGGAAAATGCAAATTTGTGGTACAACCTGGGATATTTAAATGGCGAAATAGGAGCGTATGATGAGTCTGTGGAGGCATATAAAAAAGCCATCGAAGCTGATCCTGAGTACATCGATCCGTATATCAACCTGGCTTACACCTATACAAGTAAGGCTAAAGAAATACGCCAGGAAGCTATGGATATGGATTTGAAAACCTACCAGAAAGAAGGAGCTCCAATTGAAGCCAAAGCAGACGAATATTACAAATTGGCATTGCCAGTTCTTGAAAAAGCAAATGAAGTTCAGCCGGACGATCAGGCAATCCTCGAATCATTAAGTGGATTATATATCCGGTTGAAAATGATGGATAAAGCGGAGGCAGTTCAGAAGAAACTTGTTGAACTCGGATATTGGGAAGATAATTAGATCAACCTGAATAAATATATTTTCGGGAATCATACTTTATTCGCGATAGCTAAATCCCTGCCAGAACCGGCGGGGATTTTTGTTTGGTATTTACCTGCATTGCAGGACTTGAAGGAAATTGTGTTTTCACTTGATGATTGTTTCAAAGTTTAGTAAATTTTAACCTCGGCGCCGATATAAAAATGAAAATCAGGACAGATAAAATTGAAAGTCTGATTGCAGAGATTGATGATATTATCAATCGTATTGCGCTTGATGAGAAAATGTATACAAATCGGCTTTCCGCTGTTTGTACTACCTATCGGCGCAGCGCCCGCAACCTGATTCATTATCATACATTGCGTACTGTGGATTTGCGCGACATACAAAAAAAGTTGGGGAACCTCGGGCTTTCCAGGCTTGCCCGGTCAGAGCAACACGTATTGGCAAGCTTAATGAATACAAAGTTTGTTCTTGGGAAGCTTATTAACACGTTCGAATCAGAAGAAATGAAAAAGCCTGGTCTTTCAATAAAGAAAGGAGAAAAGCTGCTCAATAGGCACACTAAGTCCTTGCTGGGGTATCGTTCAAAAGGAAGAAGGGTGAGAATCATGGTGACATTGCCCTCAGAAGCTGCAAATGATTTAAAACTCGTATTAGCGCTTGCTTCATCGGGAATGAACTGTGCACGTATTAATTGCGCCCATGACGAGCCGGAAACCTGGAAGAAAATGATTGACAATGTGCAGCTTGCAGGAAGTAAAATTAAGCGAAAAATCACCATTTGTATGGATCTTGCCGGACCCAAAATACGAACAGGACTGATTGCAAAGGGTCCGCCGGTTACCAGGTATGCACCTGACAGAGATGCATTTGGCAGGGTGATAAATCCTGCTGTTATACCCCTTGTTGATTCCGAATCTCTTTCCAACGAATTAAATGGTGTGGTTGTAAGCAGTGAATGGCTGCGAGAACTAAAGAAAGAAGACAGAATTAGATTTAAAGATACACGGGAAAAACAGCGTGAATTAATTGTGCGCACACGGCAGAATAAACATATCGTTTATACCCAAAGTAACAATACCTGCTATATTGGAAAAGGAACCGACCTGTACTACGGGCACAATGAAGAAAACACCTCTACCGTATTTAATCTACCGTTATCACGGACCTGGCTGCTGATTAAGCCGGGAGATATTATGACCGTACATGCTGCTGCCGAACCAGGTGAATCCGCCAGCTATGATCCGGATGGCAAAATCAGCAATAAAGCTCATATTTCATGTACGTATCCGTCTGTTTTCGAATCTGTAAAAACGGGTGAGTATATCTTTTTTGATGACGGTAAAATAGGCGGTGAAATCACCGAAGTCAGAGAGGGATCATTCGACGTAATGATACATAATGCCAAATCCAAAGGTACCAAACTGCGCGCCGATAAAGGAATAAACCTGCCGGACACAGACCTGAAACAGGGAGGTTTGACGGCAAAAGACTATACTGATCTTACGTTTATTGCTGAACATGCCGATGTGGTGAACTATTCTTTTGTAAATACTCCGGAAGATGTAGATAATCTGATTGTAGAACTTGACAAGTTAGGGGTACTGGGGAAGCTGGGAATCATACTGAAAATCGAAACTAAAAAAGCGTACGACAATATTATTGACATGCTGTTGACAGGAATGAAAACCAGGCATATTGGCGTGATGATTGCAAGAGGAGACCTGGCCATTGAAACGGGATGGGAAAATATCGGAAGAATTCAAAAAGAAATTTTGACTATTTGCAGCGCAGCACATGTGCCTGTGGTCTGGGCTACACAGGTGCTCGAAAACCTGGCAAAATCCGGAATTCCATCGCGGGCAGAAATCACCGATACGGTAAATTCCTTAAAAGCCGAATGTGTGATGCTGAATAAAGGTCCTTTCATAAACCGGGCAATGCTGCTGCTGGACAAAATTTTGCGCAATATGGAAGACTATCAGCATAAAAATGTGGCCTTCTTTCCTGAAATGGAAAAAAGTATTTGATGGACGGTTCGTTCTGAATATAAATATCTTATCCAACTAATTTTTTATCTACTCCCGGCAGGAACATAATTTCATCAAACTATTATTGTTAATATATTTGGGAGTATATTTAACAGATACCTGTTATCTTTCATTACTTCATGATACCTGAAGACAAGCGAAAATATGTTCATTTAAGTCCATCACATCAATTAAGCGATTTTGTTGATTCCTATTGGGAGCATAAAAACCTTACAGATAAGTACTATGGGTACACCATTTTTCCCGACAGTTTTTTCAAAGTAATTATTCATCTGGTTGATGGTAAATTAAAGTCATGCTTCATGACAGGATTATGGACTAAAGAAATCGAAATTAAAATACCTGCAAGAGCTACGGTTTATGGAATAAAATTTAAATTACTGGCACCTGAGTATCTTCTAAAAAGAGAGGTGGCAAGTATCCTTCAATCTCAGCAAGACTTAGAACTGGATTTCTGGAATGTGAAAAGCATGAATTTTGAAAATTTTGACCTGGTTGTGCAACAAATTGAAGAAATATTAACCTCTCAATTAGCCAACAAAATTGAGGACAAAAAACTCAACCTTTCTCAATTGCTATATAAAATGCAAGGTAATATTACTGTGGAAGAAGTTGCTAAACAAGTTGGTTGGAGCCGCAGACAAATAAATCGCTATTTGAACAAATATTTGGGTGTATCGCTTAAACCCTATTTGAACATACAGAAAGTTTATGCTGCCTATATTCCCATAAGGGAAGGCAAGTTTTTTCCTGGTGAGGAATTCTATGACCAATCCCATTTTATTAAAGAAATAAAGAAACATACAAGTAAGACACCAAAAGAGCTGTATCAAGAGCAAAGCGACCGATTTATACAATTAAAGAATATCAAAAAGAAATAGGTTTGTAAGAGTTAGATATTAATTCAAACTGATTACAAACTATTTCATATGAAAAATCAAAATCTACTTATTAACAATACTACTGATGGTGACCATTATAATGGTTGGTTCATTTGGTAAAGTTGCGGCTTTTTGATATCCCATTAAAAATAAGCAGCATAAATTTATTCATAATTATGTAATTTTTTTTTAAAAGTATATGATAATCAGTCCGTGCCTAAATAGAAATATCAACCCTTTATTATTGAGTTAACATACAATCAAATATCATTAATTGTAACAAACCAATTAAAATCATGACCAAAACCAAAATTTCATTATTGATAGGGATTTTGCTGATCGTATCAGCACCTGTCATGGCGCAAGAGATTGTGCACGATGCAGAGTATTATATACTCAAGGCGCAACATGGTGATAAGTGGAAAACAGAAGACAAAGAGCTTCAGAAAAAATTGGCCGAACTTAAAAAGAAACACGGATCTACTCCGAACATAATTCACATTATGTGGGATGATAGCCCCGTAGGTGAGCTCGGTATTAAGCATTTGCAATTAAACCGTGGATTTGAGACTCCGAACATTAACAAATTTGCTGCTGAAGGTCAGTACTATACACGTATGTACACAGAACCTTCTTGTACACCAACCCGTGCTGCTTTTATGACAGGTCGTCATGCCGTTAGAAGCGGAATGTATAATGTGAGTTTCCCATACGAGTATGGAGGAATGAGTGAAAAAGAAAAAACCATTGGTGAAGTAATGAGTGAAGCCGGTTATGCTACTGCTTTTTATGGCAAAGGCCATTTAGGTGATATTGAGGAAAGTTACATGACTAACATGGGTTTTGATGAAGCTTTTTGGGCTCCATACAATCAAGTACCAAGCCTTTATACTACTCGTGGTCAATTAGGACCCATGTTTCCAACTTCGGTTGATCCAAGTTTATACCCAAAAGATCCTTATGATATAGATGCCGGGTGGAGACCTGATGGTTATGTTTGGATGCTTGAAGGTACAAAAGGCGGTCCCGTACGTGAATGGGGTACTCCACCTAACGAAGCTGACTATTATGCAATTGAGAAAGAATGTCAGAAACGTACACTTGCCTTTATAAGAAAAAGTGTTGCTGCAAAAAAACCTTTCTTTATATCTTATCAGCCGATTGCCGGATCATTTTTAGGAACACAGCCTGGTCATAAAAAAGAATCGGTTGCAGCAGGTCCTACGCAAGAATTTTTTATGCAATTAGACAGGTGGATTCCTGAATTATTAAAAGAATTAAAAGATCAGGGTGTTGAAGAAAATACCTTGGTTGTATTAATGGCAGATAATGGTCCTATGACACACCACGGCCCTCCGGGAATGGTTGAAACTCTTTACCGTGGTGGTAAAGGTGATGCCTGGGAAGGTGCATTACGCGTACCATTTTTAGTTCGTTGGCCAGGTGTAATTGCCCCAAATCAGGTAGTTGGCGATATTATTCACGTAACAGATTTATATACCACATTCGCAAATTTGGCCGGAGCGAAAAAGTATATCCCTACTGACAGAATCATTGACGGTCTTGACCAAACATCCCTATTATTAAACGGGGATACTTACAGCAGAAGAGATTATGTGTTTATTTATACCGGTGATATTCTGGCTGCTACTGTAAAAGGTAGGTTTAAGCGTAGATGGGTTGGTGAATTGCCTGGTTTGAGCGGAGCTGCATTCTACGATCTATACAACGACCCCCGTGAAGTAATGCCTAAAATGTTACCGGGTTTTACCACTAAACCTATGTTTGATATAATGGTTTCCCGTCATAATTTATGGATACAAAAATATCCAAATACTAAACATATAAGAGGAATGCCGTTAACAGGATTAGAAAATCCACGCCCGGCTGTTAAAAAGGCAGGAGAATTTCGCTTTAATCCGAAAGATTTGCCTTTTGATCTAAAGGAATTCCTTAAATACGCACTACCTTATGATCCTGCAATGGAAAACTGGGGAAGCCAGCATCGATAGACTTAATAAGAATAATACAGCTATCACACACTAATTGTGGTAGCTGTTTGTTTTTAATCTACATTGAATTTTTTATAATAATAACACTAACAATCCAATTAATATTAAGTCATGAAAAATCCACGCAGAAAGTTTATAAAACAAGCAGGTCTTGCTGGTCTCTCTGCCACAATGATAAGTCAAATGGCTTGTACCAATTCTGATTCAAATACCGAAGCATCAGGCACTACCACCGACCCAACCGTTTCAAAATATACCGGCCCTCATGGAGAAGGGCTACCTGTTACCATGGCCGGCTACGAATACAATCGTGTCAGGGGGATTATTGATGGCAGTGTAAATGTTGAAGGCTGTAGCACAAGGTATGAAGTGTCTGGTATTGGTCAATTGAATAATCATGCTTTCTTCGGAGCACAGAGTCGTGATGTTACGGAGATTGGACTCATTCCGTATATTTTAGCCTATGCCAATGATGAATTCCGTGATTATGAACTGTTGCCGATTCCTGTTCTTAGGTTGTTTAGGCATAAAAGCATTTTTATCAGAACAGACAGAGGGATAAAAACCCCGGCTGACCTTAGAGGTAAAAAGGTGGCTACCGTTGGCTATTCATCTTCAGGACTTACCCACGTTCGCGGTATTTTGCAGGAACAATATGGGGTTAAGTCGGGGGAAATTGAATGGATAGCCGTACAAAAGGATTCTGCCACTAACCTTACAGGCGGGGTTTCTGCCTGGGAAAAAGTTCGCCCCGAAGGTATTACCATAACTGATGCTCCGGCTGGCGAGGATGAGTCAACTCTTTTAATTTCCGGTAAAGTAGATGCTATTCTTCATCCGGCTGACCCAAAGGTTTATCAGGATAGAAACCCAATAGTGGAACGCCTGTTTAAGGACCATCGTACTGTTGAACGCGATTTTTTTAAAAAAACAGGGATGTTCCCAATTATGCATACTGTTGCTATCCGTAAAGAAACTTCTAAAGCAAATCCATGGCTGGCGAAGGCTGTTTTTGAGGCTTATTCTCAGGCAAAATTCAATGATTATCATTATATGCGTACGCTTGGCTGGGCAATGGATTCGCTTCCCTGGTACGGGCAGGAATTTAATGAAACATGTGATTTGATGGGAGACAA
>QIDJ01000290.1 GCA_003228395.1 Flammeovirgaceae bacterium | reverse complement strand
GCACATACGTTTTGCAGAAATATTTATTCTGTGCGCATTCACTGTTGGACGAAACAACAGCACTTCGCCGTCTGCATTTTTATATGCTTTCATTCCTTCGAAAACAGATTGGCCGTAATGCAGGCTGACATTGGCCGGACTGATCGTAAGCGGAGCAAAGGGTACGATACGGATATTATGCCATTTTCCATCATAAAAATCAGCCATAAACATGTGATCTGAATAGTCCCGGCCAAATTTTATTCCATCAAAATCAACCTTGGGCAATCTTGATTCCGCAACTTTATTTACTGAAATTTCAAACGTATCAATCATCGCTAATCGTATTAAATAAGTGCTTCAAAAGATAACACTTTTTTCGCAAAAGACATTAAAAAAAAGCCATTAATCACGTGGTTTCCAGGGTACTTCCTTAACGTTAAGGTCATTGGCGATTTTACGCGAAAGTACAAACAAATAATCGGATAAGCGATTGAGGTATTTGATAATTATTTCATCAATATGTTGCTTTTCAGAAAGCGCTATCACACTTCGCTCTGCTCTCCGGCATACGCACCTGGCAATATGACACCACGATACCAGGGGATGCCCGCCGGGAAGCACAAAATTTTTCATTTCAGGCAGATTTTCGTTCATGTGGTCGATGGTTTTTTCAAGCGACTCAATAAACGATTCCTTTATTTCCGGGATATAATCGAAGGATTTACCGGATTCTACAGCAAGATGTGAGCCGATGGTGAAAAGGTGGCTTTGTATTTCAGCCAGATATCCGGCTCGGGGGGTATTTTCCTTATAGTCACGCAGGAGCCCGATGTATGCATTGAGTTCATCCGTATTTCCATACGCTTCAATCTGTAAATCTGACTTTGATACCCTTTTACCTCCAAGCAAAGAAGTTTGTCCTTTATCACCGGTACGGGTATAAATTTTCATTTTTTGTTTTATGAAGTAACTACAGTGCTTTTGACGGGTCGAAATATATTTTCATTTTTTTCATCCGATTCCACCAGTCCGTCCCGCAATTTTATTATCCTGTGTGCGTAATGCGATATATCACGTTCATGGGTAACCATAATAATGGTGTTGCCCTGATCGTGCAGTTGCGCGAAAAGCTCCATAATATCTGTGGATGTTTTTGTATCAAGGTTGCCGGTAGGTTCGTCAGCAAGAATAATACTGGGGTTATTTACAAGCGCTCTGGCAATGGCAACCCGTTGCCGCTGACCACCTGAAAGTTCGTTAGGCTTATGAGTCGCCCTGTCGGCCAGCCCCACATTCTCCAGAGTTTGTAATGCCATTTCTTCGCGGTCGTACTTTCCATATCCTGCATAAATCAGAGGTAGCGCAACATTATCGAGGGCGGTAGCCCTGGGAAGCAGGTTAAAGGTCTGAAATACAAAGCCGATTTCCTTGTTTCTGATTTCAGCCAGTTCGTTTTCCGTCAGATCGCTCACATCATGGTTATTCAGGATGTAGGTTCCGCCTGTTGGGGTGTCAAGGCATCCGATAATATTCATCAATGTGGATTTACCCGATCCTGAAGGCCCCATACAAGCAACATATTCACCCCGGTAAATATCTATGGTAATGGATTGCAAGGCATTTACCACCTCACTACCCATGTGGTATATTCTTGCAAGTTCATGTGTTTCGATCATTTTCTGCATAGCATATCTTTAATTAAAGATGAAACGGAGACTTAAAAAGTTACAACCGGCTGCCAAATTTATAATAATTAACAATTTAATATACGGCATCACCAGGCAAATCGACCAATTATCAGGGGGTTTATCAAACAATTTTATTTAAACGGAGTAAATCATATGTCAGCTAATGGTCTTATTAAGAGCCTAATTGTTAAAGGTTAATCCTCTGTGGATTGTAATTGCGCTTCATTTCTTTTTACAAAACCTTCATAATCGTCATCATCAGTCAGTATTTTTAGTGTGTTTAAGCTGTTGAGGGCGTATGAATGGAGGTTCTCATCAATACATTCGAGTATGTATGCCTTAATCAGTTTTACCGACCAGGGATATTGGAGCAATGCCTCAACAAGAATATTATATGATTTCAGGTCTTCCTGATCCTCCTCAAAAAATGCAGCTGACGCGATGATGGCATCTTCATGAAATGGATTCATGTTTTTTATAATTTCAAACAACCTGCGTGCTTCCTCCGAATCCCCTCTGGCATTCGCAATCGCTGCACGGTAATACCAGCGCCGGTCAAAGGGGATCCATTTTTCCCCACCTAATGCCTTTTCCAATGCGCTGATGTCATTTCGGCGGGCCAGGTTGTCAAGATGAAGCAGCCATAACCGCCGGTGGATTGTAACATCTGCTTCAAGTTGCAATGCCTTATCCATATATTTTTCGGCTAGGCCATAATATTCTTTCATGTAATAATATTCTGCAAGGTCCAGCCCGGTTTTTACAATCAGGGAGGGTTCATTCAGCAGCCGGAATAACCCATCTGTTTGAGGTTCAGTTAATTCACTTTTTTTATAATGCAAATACAGGTATAACATGGAATCATCGAGCAATGCCGCTTCATTCACCGGCATGACCAGTATCTGGATTATTGATTTTGCCGTTTCTGAATTCAACGATGAATCATTTTCAGCAAGCTTGCCCCATTCATCAAATACTTTTTTTTGGTCATATTCAAGTTCACAAACATTTATTTTGAATCCGGCGTCATCGTAATTTTCTGATAACGCCAGTTCAAAATATCCTGCGGCCTGACGAAAATCACTCATCTCCATCATGAGTAATCCAAGATCGTGAAAATACCTGCCTGACTGCCGGGTACCTTTCAGAGCCAGTTGTCTGAATTTGTCCACTGCCTTACGGATATATCCTGCCTGATAATAAGCAATGGCAAGGGAATAGTCAACCTCTTCCTGAAACCGGCCATTCGATGGGTTTGCCAGCGTTGATTCAAGTTTATTAAACACAATGCTGTCTGCAAACCGGTACTGATTGATCAGGTAGTTTGCCCAAAAGGCGGCTGTGCTTTCTGTAAAGCGTTCTTCCGGTTCAGATTCCACCGGATATATGCTGAAGTTGGCTTCCATATTCCGGAGCAGCATCACATTAGCCAAAGCAGAGGCAGCGTTTTGAGCATTGTAATGCCGGGAAACGGAATCGGCATCGAAATTAAAATTCGAATGAGTCAGAACCGCCAGGTAGTTGGTTGCCGCGGCATGCAACCGGTCGCCGGCACGATGGCTGGCATCAAAGTAGATTAATGCTGAATCGGAAATATTTATACGGTTGAACAGGTGGCCCTTGTTATTCAGGATGGCTTTTCCTGAAGGGAAGAATCGTTGTCCGTCATTAAGGGTAAATAAGGATTTAAATAAATCTCCCTGCTTCATTTTTAATGCGCTCAGGTTTACATAAGCCATTTCACTTGGTCTTTTGCGAACGGCATTTTCATAATGTTTGATCGCATTTTCTGTATCCCCTCTTGATTCATATATTCTGGCAAGCGCATAATTTGACTTGTGATTCATATAGCCATATAGCCGGCCGTTGTCGTAATAGCTTTCGGCGTTAAGTTTATCGCCGATCACTTTATAATAATCGCCTGTATGGTTAAACATGCCTGACAGGGTGTGATTTACCGGAACTTCAATATTTTCCTTGAGAAACAGCGCCAATACCACAATCGCTCCTGCAAAGCGAAAGGTAAAGTGCGGCATATTTGTTGGTTTGTAGATCACTTTCGCTACCTGCATGTTTTTTCGTAGCATCCCCATAAAATTGGTGATTACGTAAATAAAAAAAATAGCGCCAAATCCGAGATGTGAGTAAATGATGGCATCTTTAACCACCTGCAGTATCGGGTCATTGGCATTCCCAAGGAAGTAAAACAGGCTTCCAAAGCAAAAAATCCCCATTACAAGGTACATATAAACCAGTATAGGATAATCCTTTACACTGTTTCTGAAAAAGATCCGCCTGCTTTGTAATCCCCAAAGACCCAATGTGGCTGAAACCACAAGTAAAACGTAGGGATTAAGGTAATAAAAATCCCACTCAATTACGTGGGTGTCATGTAAGTACAAAATAAGGACATTTGCCAGGTAGATCACCGTAAACAATGTGAATTGTGTTAAGCTGTTGCCGGATTTCGCGGGCGACTTCGTTAGCGCAATAATTACAAAATACATGATTTCGTGAGATACCATAAAAATAAATAACACACCGATTAAAAAGGGAATCAGGAATGCATTGGCGCTTAACAGAAGGAAGGGTTGTTCAACCCCGGCGAAAAAGTATATCAGCGTACCCCAGCCTATTGTTATACCTGTAAAGGCTTTCAGGCGCAGAACAAAGTCGTGGTAGGGTTGAATTGCATTAAGGAAATAAGCCAGTCCGAGATAGGAAGCAATAATCAATACTATTGCCGTATTGTCAGACCACCCGAACAGATGGAGGGTGTCAACTTTAAAAAAAAGAAGTATCACAATGAAGATGACGGATACAAAGACGTACCAAAACTTTTTCAGGTAGGTAGAGGCAGTAATGCCCAATACAAGCGCGAAAATTATGGCCAGGAGAGAAAAATAACCGGCAAACCGGTTTACGCTCATATCACTTCCGTGATATTGAACCGTTACTACATAATTATCGACAACCAGCGGAAATTGAAACGGTCCGGCACCGATCGTTTTTATTTCTACTGCCAAAGGCGTCGCTTTACTTATAACTTCCCAACCGAGGATGATGTCGTAACCTAGTATGTCACATACGAGTGCGTAAAACATCGAAGCAATGAAAAGAAAGCTGAAAATAAACAGGATAATCTGCAATGGCCTGGGCCATTCGTCCCAGAAAACAAACCGGATCATTTGCTTTTCAATACATTAGGAACTTTGAAATACCCTGATTCGTGAGAGGGCGCATTATTCAGCGCTACTTTCCTGTCAAGATGGGGCTGTGGGCTATCCTCCCTCCACCTGTTTACCTCTTCCGACATGTTGGTGAGCGGTTCAACATCGTTCGTATCAAGTTCACTTAACTTTTCCATCCATGTTACAATTTCTGAAAGCTCTGCTTTCATATTCTCCTTGTCAGACCCGGGGATATTAATTCTGGCTAACCGGGCCAGTTTATCCAGTAATTCATCGTTGATCTTCATAGGCCTTCTGTTTTTTCAGTTCCGAATCAATGATATTAAAAGTTTTCTCTTTCAGAGATTCTAGGTCGTCAATTGTCATTCCGCTGGTTTCGATCGGTTCGTGAAAAATTATCTTCACCTTTTTGTGCTTTTTATTCAATAAAAACTTCCCGTTGTCGGGCAAAATTATCCAATTATACGGAATTGTCACCGGCACAAGTGGCACCTTCTTTTCGATGGCTACCCGGAACGGGCCGTCTTTGAACTGAACCATTTTGGGCGGGGAAGGGTTAAGTATGCCTCCTTCGGGAAATATCACAAGGCTTTTTCCTTTATCAATCGCTTCTCTCGATTTCAAAACGGTTTCGTACCTGCTTTTCAGGCTGTTTCTGTCAACGGTAATATGTAATTTGCGGTACAGGTAACCAAATACAGGTACTTTTTCTATCGAGCTTTTCCCTACAAAAGCAAACGGATGCCGGGTAAGACCGATTGTTGGAATGTCAAGAAAAGAACTGTGATTGGGGCAAAATATATATTGTCTGTTTTTATCGAGTTTTTTCCTGTACTCCACTTCAACAGGTATTCCGCCAAGGGAAAAAAATATTTTTGCCCACAACCTGTTAAGTTTATACGCGTGAATATGCCATTTTTCATTCTGGCATAAGATGAAGTATATCGGGAAAAAACCAACAAACGGGACAGCAAATGCCAGCATTACCTGAATTGAATATAGCCTTCGTGTCAATTTCATGGAATTGTTTCCAACAGGGTTAAATCTAATAAAGATTTAAAAATAGGCGGTAATATTATCAAAAGAGATTATTAACAAAAAAAGCTGCCGGATTTATCAGGCAGCTTTAATAATCAGAAACCCTGTTCATTAATGTGCGGCAAGGTATTCGGCTACGCCTTTGCGTGTGGCTTCCATAGCGTCTTTGCCTTCTTCCCAGTTGGCAGGACATACTTCGCCGAATTCCTGGGTGTGATGCCATGCATCAATAATGCGCAGGTATTCATCAATATTTCGACCTAATGGTAAGTCGTTGATGGTTTCGTGCCTTACTATACCTTCTTTATCAATAAAAAAAGATCCACGGTATGCAATGGCAGTGCCGTCAAACTGAAGGATTCCGTCTTCGGAGTAGTTCCAGTCGCCGGCAAGTACGCCGAAGTTTGACGCAATTGTTTTGGCAACATCAGCTACCATCGGATAGGTTACGCTCCGAATTCCACCCTGGTCTTTTTCAGTATTCAACCACGCAAGGTGTGTTTCTTCCGTATCGGTAGAGCAACCCACCACCTGCACGCCTCTTTTATCAAACTCGGCGAGTTTTTCCTGAAAAGCAAGAATTTCGGTAGGACAGACAAATGTGAAGTCTTTAGGATAAAAGAAGAACAATACCTCTTTGTTTCCGATGTATTGCTCCAGTGAAAAAGTATCGACGATTTCTTCGCCATTGATTACGGCACCTACATTGAATAACGGCGCTTTTTTCCCTACTAATGACATAATATTATGAATTTAAGTGTTTAAAATTTAATTTAATTTATCCGGTAATCTCAATGTGCTTGCCGGGATCTATTTTTTCACCCGAAATATGTAACCTGAATTCTTTCAGTGTGAAATTTCCAATCTTTTTTCTTTTAAGAAAAGCCCTGACCAGCATGTCGAGCTCAAGGTCTTTAAAATCTATAATTTCTTTTGTATTTGTACAGTAAATATGATTGTGATTGTCTATGCGGGCATCATAACGCATGTTGCCTTCGCTGGTATTTATTTTCTTAATGAGGCCTTTTTTAACAAAAACCTCGAGTGTTTTATACACCGTTCCAAGACTGATACTTGGATTTCTCTTTTTAATCTTTTCATAAATACCTTCAGCAGCAGGGTGTGTATCGGTCTCCTGCAACACCTGGTAAATAACCAAACGCTGATGGGTTACTTTAAGGCCATGATAGGCCAGCTTTTGCTTGATATATTGCAGGTCTTTTAAAGTCAAATTTAAACAATAATAATTATCAACAAAGAAAAGTTATTATCACAAAAGTAGAATAATAAAATTAATAAATCCAGTGAAGTGCGGAAGTTTTTTACGAATGATTTTAGGATATTATCTTCTTTTAGTAATTTGAACTTTATTATTGAAGCTTAAACAGGTATATTTTTGAACTTTCAGCCAATTTTTTTATGAAAAAACATTTTACAAAAACGATTTCAGCGGCAATTCTGAGTATAACAATGATAACAGGTTCATTTGCCCAGACGCTTCCGGGTTTTGATGAGATTATCCAGGCAGGCGGTGAAGATATGTCAACTTATATGAATCATTACATCCGGCCTTTTATGAACAGTTTCGGCACCGGTGTTGCAAATGGCTGGTACAATACGGCAGCTACGCACGAACCGCTTGGTTTTGACCTTACTTTTTACGTGAGTTCAGTATCTGTTCCGGATGAGGACCTGACTTTCAATTTTCTCCAGAGCGAATATTCCAACCTGCAGTTGGCAACCGGAGGACCGGATGCCGTTTTACCTACGTTGCTGGGCGGTATTTCAGACCTGCAGTTTGTATCTTCCGTAACTGATCCTAATACAGGAACGGTGGTAACCTCTCCTCCTTTTGATGTACCTGACGGCGTAGGGGATGATATTCCATCCAAAAACATACCTGTTCCAATGTTGCAACTGGCCGTTGGAGTCGTTAAGAATACCGAGTTGATTGTGCGCTATGCACCCAAGGTAACGATCAATGATGATTTTGAGTTAAAATTTTTCGGTATCGGCGTTAAACACGACTTCAAGCAATGGATACCGGGTATAAAAACGGTACCGATCGATCTTTCGATCCTGATAGGCTATACTAACCTGAATACGGACTATTTCTTTTCCAATACGGGAGTAATTCAGGTCAGCCCGGGCTCAAAAGCTTCCTTTGATGCCGGCGTCTGGACTGTTCAGGTGCTGGTTTCCAAAAAGATATCTGTGCTTACCGTGTATGGCGGAATCGGTTATAACTCGGTAAATTCGAAGTATGACATGACCGGCGAATATGGTTTTCAGGATTTGTTGAATCCGGGCAACATTGTATTTGTAAAAGATCCGGTAAATCTCGATTTCCCGTTGAATGGTTTCAGGGCCACTGCCGGTGTAAGACTCAAGTTAGCCATTTTTACGTTACACGCGGATTACACCTTGCAGAAGTATAGTACACTCACGGTGGGTTTCGGTTTCAGCGTCAGGTAGCCCTGCCACCCTGCCGGATATCAATAAGAAATATATTACAGGTCGTACTCACATACGGCCTGACTTTTTATAAAATCGGCTTTATCGAAATTATATAAGAGATGGATTTATACCCGAATGCTAAAATAAAAGTTTATAGAGAAGAATGATTGGAATTGAGATACTCATAACGAACAAAAAAAATATTTACGCATTCAATCATTCAATCATTAGAAATAGTATAACCTTTTTATAGTAGTGTGATTTCAGTATATGATTAATATCCCCGTGTAAAGAATATTCCGGTATAAACTGCTGCTAATCCTAATACAACACTCAGAATAATGTTGACAGCCACATTCAAATAATTTCCCAACTGAAGCAGGTTCAGGTTCTCTGCAGCAAAAGTTGAAAAAGTGGTGAAACTGCCACAAAATCCGATGACCAGCAACAATCTCAGCTCATGGGTCATGACTTTGTTTTTTTCAGCAATGCCATAAATGATCCCGATCAGCAGGCATCCGGCGATATTCACCAAAAAAGTACCCCATGGATAACTTCCCGGCCGGTGGGGCAGGTGTGTCTGAATAAAATACCGTGCCACGGCGCCTGCAAACCCACCCAGTCCGACGTATAAAATTTTAAGCATTTGCAATTATACGTGCATTCATTCAAAAATCAGCGCAAATAATTCTGAACGATTTTCATTCCGGTTTGAACCAATTAAAATGTAATATTGTCTTTAATAAAATAGTTGGACATTTTAGTAACATCCATCCGAAAAATGAAGCATGTTGTAATCATTGGTAACGGTATTTCAGGTATAACGGCAGCAAGGCATATCCGTAAGCTGAGCGACTTCGAAATCACTGTAATAAGTGCAGAAACGGATTATTTCTTTTCGCGCACGGCCTTGATGTATGTGTTTATGGGGCACATGAAATTTGAACATATCAAGCCATATGAAGACTGGTTCTGGGAGAAGAATAAAATAAATCTCATCAATGCCCGGGTAAACAAAATAGCAGTTTCGGATAAAAAACTTCATTTGTCAGAAAACCAACCGATTGATTACGACATATTGATCCTTGCCCTGGGCTCGGTTACCAGCACGTACGGGTGGCCCGGCCAGGACCTGAAAGGCGTACAGGGATTGTACAGCTATCAGGATATGGAATTGATGGAGCAGAATGTAAAAAATGTAAAACATGCCGTGATCACCGGTGGCGGATTGATTGGTGTGGAAATGGCCGAGATGCTGATGACCAGGGGCGTGGAAGTAACATTTCTTGTAAGAGAAAAAGGCTACTGGCAGAATGTACTGCCTGAAGAAGAATCTCAGCTGATAAGCCGCCATATCAGGTCGCATGGAGTGGAACTTAAACTGGAAACCGAACTGCAGGAAATCATTGGCGATGATAATGGCCGGGTTAAAGCGGTTAAAACAAACCATGGAGAAATCTTGGAATGTGAGTTTGTAGGCCTCACGGCAGGTGTAAAACCGAATATTAAGCTTCTTGAAGGTACTCCGGTGGAAACCGGCAGGGGCATTCTGGTGGATCCGTATCTTAAAACCAGCGTAGAAGATATATATGCGATCGGAGACTGTGTTGAAATGAGGATACCCGGGGAAGGAAGAAGATCTGTTGAGGCGGTTTGGTATGTTGGACGGATGATGGGAGAGACCGTTGCCCATACCGTTTCAGGGTATGAAACAGCCTACAAGCCTGGCAAATGGTTTAATTCGGCAAAATTTTTTGATATCGAATACCAGACCTATGGCAATGCAGGCAACGTGCTTCTGGCAGGTGAAGATAAATTTTATTGGGAGGATGCCTCCGGAACAAAATGCCTGAAACTGGTATTTGAAAAAGAAACACATATACTGAAAGGAATCAATGTTTTTGGATTGCGCATGCGCCATGAGGTATGCGACCGCTGGCTCAAAGAAAATCGTACGATATTTTATGTAATGGAACACCTGGCGGAGGTTGATTTCAATCCGGAGTTTTATTTAAAATCCGAGTATGAAATACTGAAGCAATTTAATGAAGCAGGTTTTGGCCCGGAGGTGGTTTTAACGGAAAAACAGGGCATGTTGTCGAAACTTATAGGTGGTTAATGTAATTTCAATGGTTCACTCAAATATGGAATACATCAGAAAAACCGGATTGATTGTGTTTATTACCGGAATCATTATTTTTCTGGCTTCTTTTTTTCTGGCAAAATATTCATACACACCCGAAACAGTTGACATACATGTTTATGAAACTGAGCAGAATATGTTGCTGAAAAAAGTGATGGAACCGGAGGAAGGGAAAATTATAAGTTGGAATATCAGCTATATTAAAAGAGTATCCGATGCCATGGCAAGGGTAAATATAATTCAACTTGAAACGTATTCAATTAAAGATGCTGACCTCGATAACATAATCAGCATAAGCAGGGAACTGAAATTTTCGTTAAGCTCCATTGACAGCGTATTTGAAGGCAGCAGTCGGGAGGCAGTGTTTAAACGCGAATCATTCAAAGCCTACGGAAGCTGGCTCGACGGCCGTGTGTTTGATTCCGAAACAGACATGAAAGGAGTTTTATCAGGGATATCTGATGACATCAGCCACTATGAGATTGCAGGAAAGAAAGGATTTGACCGCTATAGGACGAAAGACTTAAAGTATGCCCTGACCAAAGCGGCATCAGTCGGGCCTGTTCGTGACCATCCGATACTATTTATTTTACTCACCTACGGGTTATGTATTATCGGTGCGGTTCTTTACCTGTTACCTGGCATTAAGGAACTTCCGGGAATAAAAAACAATCATATTTTCAACAATCAGATGACCAACCGGGGGTGGCTGGGAATACTTACCGGTTCATTTCTGATCATATTTTATATTCTGCTGTATTATCAGCCGGAGTATATGACCAACTGGATTATAATGGTTGACCCGGTAAGCATGTCACTGAAAGGATTGGAAGCAGGCAGGTTTTTTCTGTACGGTTTCATTTATACACTTGCTATTCTGGTTATGGGTGTAAGGATGATGATAAAATACAGGGGCAATCCCTACCAGCAGATGCGCACCGGGTCGGTTATGTTTTTTCAAACGGCATTTGCATTCCTCATTCCTGAAATTCTACTCAGACTCAACAAACCGTACTTTGATTTTAAAAATATCTGGCCCCTTGATTACGATTTTTTCTTTGACAATTCACTGAACCAGCTGCTCGATAGCGGCACGTTAGGAATTTTTATGCTGGGGTGGGGTATCTCGCTTATTATTATCGGCGTACCTGTAATGGTGTATTTCTTTGGGAAACGGTGGTATTGCTCCTGGGTTTGTGGTTGCGGAGGGCTTGCCGAAACATTGGGCGATCCTTTTCGCCAGCTATCTGACAAGTCATTGCGGGCATGGAAAACGGAAAGGGTGATCATCTATAGTGTGCTGGTTTTTGCGGTGGTTATGACGGCAGGTGTGCTTTATACTTACTGGTCCGGAAGCAGCCAATTTGCCGGACTAAATACCTATTCAGTCAGGGAGGCATATGGTTTCTGGATCGGGGCGGCTTTTGCAGGCGTAGTCGGCACCGGATTTTACCCGCTGATGGGCAACAGGGTATGGTGCAGGTTTGGCTGTCCGCTTGCCGCTTACCTGGGTATTGTTCAGCGGTTCAAATCACGGTTCAGAATTACAACCAATGGTGGCCAGTGCATTTCCTGCGGCAATTGCTCAACTTATTGTGAGATGGGTATTGATGTACGCTGGTATGCACAGAGAGGCCAGAATATCATCCGTTCGTCTTGTGTGGGGTGTGGCATATGCTCGGCGGTTTGTCCGCGGGGTGTATTAAAACTTGAAACAGGAAATGAAAAAGGCCGCTTTGGAAAACCGGTGTTATTGGGTAATGAAAGTTTATTGGATTCACGGTAAAAGATTTTTTGACTAAACGAATATGCAATCAGGAGTGGCGGTAATTATTCCTGCCTTAAACGAGCAGAACGCCATTTGCCATGTGTTGAAAGAAATACCAACATCTTTGGTGGAGGAGGTAATTGTAGTTGATAATGGCTCTACCGACCGGACGTCTGAAAATGCCGGGGCATGTGGAGCTACTGTATTATATGAAAAAAAACGGGGTTACGGATATGCTTGTCTTAAAGCAATTGAATACCTGAAACAACAGGAAATTCCACCTGAAATTATTGTATTTTTGGATGCAGATTATTCAGATTATCCTGAAGAGATGGAAATGCTGTTACAGCCAATAAGAAACGAAAATGTGGATATGGTAATTGGCTCCAGGGCGCTGGGCAATCGGGAAAGCGGCTCCATGACTGCTCCTCAGGTATTCGGAAACTGGCTTGCTACCTTTCTGATCCGGCTGTTTTTTAACGAACGGTTTTCAGATCTGGGCCCTTTCCGTGCCATTAGGTTTGAAAAGCTTATACAAATGGATATGCAGGACAAAACGTATGGATGGACTGTAGAAATGCAACTCAAGGCCGCCCGAATGGGTTTGAGAAATATTGAAGTGCCTGTAACCTACCGCAAAAGGATTGGATTTTCAAAAGTGTCAGGTACGGTTAAAGGTACATTTATGGCAGGATATAAAATTCTCTGGACTATATTTAAACATCTCTGACAGGTATGGAATATATTATCATCTTTATTTATTCAATTTCCTTGCTGATGATATTTATATTCAGTCTTGGACAGCTACACCTTACATGGAACTACCTGAAGTCAAAAAAAGTAGAATCGCGTACGCGATCCGCAGTATTATCTGATGCCGATCTTCCATGTGTAACGGTGCAGTTGCCTGTTTACAATGAAAAATATGTGGCTGCACGCCTTATTGATTCGGTTTCGAAGCTTAATTACCCCAATGATAAGCTTGAAATACAGGTACTGGATGACAGCACGGATGAAACGTATGAGATCATTAAATCAAAAGTTGCTGAATACGCCGGCAAAGGACTGGATATAGTTCATGTACACCGTACCAACCGCACGGGATTTAAAGCAGGAGCCCTTAAATATGGGCTTACCCGTGCGAAAGGGGAGTTGGTGGCAGTGTTTGATGCAGATTTTATGCCGGATCCTGATTTTTTGTTGCATACGGTTCCTTACTTTCACGATCCTGAAACAGGGATGGTTCAGACCCGGTGGGGGCATATAAACGATGACTATTCGTTACTTACCAAACTGCAGGCTTTTGGCCTCGACGCGCATTTTACCGTGGAACAAACCGGTCGCTCTCATGCAGGAAGTTTTATAAATTTTAATGGCACCGCCGGAGTATGGCTGAAAAAGTGCATCATCGATGCCGGAGGATGGTCGGCCGACACACTTACTGAAGACCTCGACCTCAGCTACCGTGCCCAGATGAAAGGCTGGAAATTCAAATACCTCGAGGAGGTTGTTTCACCGGCGGAGTTGCCGGTAATTATGACCGCCATTAAAACCCAGCAATACAGATGGAACAAAGGAGCTGCGGAAACCGCTGTAAAAAATCTTGGCAGGGTGCTGCATATGGCGGCAAGTAAAACAACTAAAATTCATGCCATATTTCATTTGCTCAACAGTTCGGTGTTTATACCCCTGCTTGTAGCCGCCGTTTTAAGCGTACCCATGTTGTATATCAAGCACAGCCATCCGGAAGTTAAAGCGCTTTTCAACATCGGGTCGGTATTTTTGATTGGATTTTTCAGCATTGGTTTCTTTTACTGGGTGGCGACAAGAAATATGCGCCAAAGCAAGCATTCCGGATATTTTCTAAAATATTTCCCCTTATTCCTTTCTGTTTCCATGGGACTTTCGTTACATAATGCGTTGGCCGTATTAGCAGGCCTTACCGGCTCAAAATCCGCATTTATCCGCACACCCAAATTCAACATAATCTCGAAGATGGATTCGTGGACGAAAAACAGTTATATCATACGAAAACTGACTGCTACTACCGTTTTTGAGGGGTTACTGGGTATGTATTTTCTTGCAGGAATTATATATGCTGTGAGGATAAATGATTTCGGACTGATATTTTTTCACATCTTCTTGGCATCAGGCTTTATTATGGTGTTCCTGTATTCCGTATTTTCAGTAAAGCATGCCCACTCATAATACCAGGCATTCCGGATACATTTCGTATATAATTATTGCGTTATCGGGCATTTTATATGTGTTGGCAGGCTATTACGTTCCGCGTTATGAGTCAGCAGTCCTGCTGTCAGTTTATTTTATTTTGTTTGGGGGTTTTATGGCCTTGTATTATCTGCTAAAAACAGATATAAAAACAGGCGTGTTTGCAGCCATTGCATTCAGACTGCTGTTGCTATTCTCGATCCCTGCTTTGTCCGATGATTTTTTCCGTTTTATATGGGATGGCAGGTTGCTTGCCTCCGGGATCAATCCATTCGGGGAAGTCCCGGAATTTTATTCTATCCGTGGATTTGGTATTCCGGGTATTGATCGGTCGTTGTATGCTAATCTTAACTTTACCGGACATTATACAATGTATCCGCCGGTTGCACAGTTTACCGGATGGGTGGCAGCGCTACTTGCAACCAATTCGATTTTTTGGAGTGTGTTGGTTATGCGCATATTTATCATCGCCGCTGATATTGGCTCAATAATTTTAATCCAAAAGCTGTTTGAAGTTTATAAAGTTAAAAAGGACCGCGTATTGTTGTATGCGCTCAACCCACTCGTGATTCTTGAATTAACCGGCAACCTGCATCATGAGGCTTTTGTCATTTTCTTTATTTTACTCGCAATCCTGTTGCTAAATCAGCGTAAGTTGCTAAAGAGCGCGATAGCCTTCGGCCTGGCGGTGAGCTCAAAACTTATACCACTTATATTTCTGCCTTTGCTCATATCCCGACTGGGAATAAAACGTGCCGTGGTGTATGGACTGGCAGTGGCAGGAGTGACTCTAATACTATTTATTCCTTTTATTAATGAACAGCTTGTACACGCATTTACGTCCAGCGGCTCCCTTTATTTTCAGAAGTTTGAGTTTAATGCTTCGGTTTATTACCTGATCAGGGAGGTGGGGTACCGGGTAAAAGGGTATAACATTATTCAATCTGCAGGTCCATGGCTGGCGGTTAGTACGATCATGGCTATTGGTTTGTTTGCAGCCTTAGAATGGAAGCGAAAAATGAAATTACCGGAAGTGTTTATGTGGGTTTTACTCATTTATGTTTCATTTACAACCACCCTGCATCCGTGGTATATTGTACCCGTCCTTGCTTTTTCTGTATTTACATCCTACCGGTTTCCACTGGTTTGGTCTATGATGATATTTTTGACTTATACCGGTTATTCAGCCGATGGATTCAGTGAAAACCTGTATTTAATTTTTGGTGAATACATCGTTGTGTTTGGATATATGTTATACGAACTGATTGTGTATAATAGAAGCACCCAATGGAAACAAAATCCGGTTTCAGGGAGCTGCTGATCAGCTGTCCGGCAGAATGATTATATTTTTTGAAACGATACATTGAATTTGGCCCCTGCTCCGCTTTCGCTTTCAACCCATACCTTTCCATGCATCGCTTCCACATATTTTTTAACGATAGAAAGGCCTAATCCGCTGGATTCTTCATTAGCAGTAGGCTGGGCGCTCAGTTTTTGAAATTTCTGAAAAACCTTCTCTTTATCTTCAGAGGTAAGGCCAGGGCCCTGATCCGCAATTTCAGCAACCACTTCCGTCTCCTTTTGTGTAAGATTAATGAATATTTCCTTGTCCGGAGGTGAGAATTTGATCGCATTCGAGATCAGATTCATAAAAATCTGCATAGCATGATGCCGGTCTAAACGCACTTTGAAGCCTCCACCGTTAAGGTTTGTATGTATTCGTATATTTTTATTTTTAGCTGCATTTTCAAAATCATTTACGGCTTCTCCGAGTATTTCCCTCAGATCGGTTTCTTCAAGGTTCATGTTATATGACTTTTTTTCGATGGCATCAATATCTAGTATTTTGTCCACCATGCTGCTGAGTCTTGTTGAAACCGTGTCGATTTTTTCAAGACAGTCTTTCTGAGTTTCCGACAATAGCTCTTTTTCAAGAAGAATTACTTTTGACAGGCCTGCCATTTGATTCAACGGACTTTTAAGGTCATGGGCTACCACATGCAGCAGATAATCTTTTTCTTTATTGAG
>QIDJ01000186.1 GCA_003228395.1 Flammeovirgaceae bacterium | reverse complement strand
TAAACAATCCTTGTGTGCACAGCTTGAAAACCCATAAAATCAAACCAAATAAAGGATTAAATGCAATAAATAAAAAAATAACCGGCAAAAACATACCATCCGTTATCAGAATCATAACCATCGGAAAGGGCAGTCTGAATGCACCGAACATCCATCTTTTCCGTTGGCTGAGCAGCGCAAATGCATCAGAAACCGGTCTTGACATGGCCAGTACCTCTTTTTGATATATATGAAATGCCCGGTATCCTGAATGGCATATATGCCTGTAGAGTTCAAAGTCTTCGGTTAGCGAAAAAGGTATTCCGCTGTATCCACCCACATGCTCATAGGCAGCACGCGACACCCCCATATTGTTGCCCATTGAGGTGATGTGCACACCCATGTCACTTAGAACCTTGATCGTTGATATAGCTATTCCCCACTCGATGTTCTGAAGATGGTCGAACCGGGTTCGCGGACTGAGAAGTGTGGTGCCGGTAACTATCCCATATCCGCTTTGTAATGATTGTACCATAGTATTAATCCAGGTGGGAGGCAGCATCGTATCGGCATCGGTAAATAAAAAATATTCCCCGTGCGCCTTGTCAGATAGCTGGGCTAACACGTTTGCTTTGCCGGGTTTTTCAGTTACAACTTTTGTAATATCATACACACTCATGTTAGGAGTCTTAGATTCCAGTTTACGGAGTATTGCAAGGGTATTGTCCGTAGAACTGTCATTACCTGCAATAATTTCATACCTCTCAGGGGGATAGTCCTGTTTGCAGAGGCTATCAATACACGTTGAAATAGAATTTTTTTCATCCCTGGCAGCTATACATACGGATACATACGGATGATCATTCATTTCTCCTTTTTGATCACCTGAGAACACCCGCTTAAAATTCTTTTTGAATAAAATTAAAAGTAATATATTCTTCAGGATCACAAATGAAGCAATTCCCGTAAGTATGTATTCGATCAGAGTCAATTTTTCACAATGGTGTAAATGTATAATCTTGTTTTAACAGCTTTTCAATAAATTCGGGTAACATGGCTTTCAGCAACCGGCATGCCTTCATGCTATCGTGAAATAAAATGATGGAACCTGCTGAAACAGCATCTAAGCAGCCGTTTAAACAGGTTGCCGTATCCACATCCGGTCTGTAGTCACCCGCCAGTACATTCCACATTACTATTTCGAATTCATTTTTAAGTTTTCTGATATGCAATGGCTGCAGTTTGCCAAAAGGCGGCCGTAATAACCTGCCTGTATTGAACGGAGCCAGTGCCTCTTCACATTTCATAATATTTGCATGGTATTTTTCAAATGAAGTTGTCCACCCATTCAGATGATTATGTGTATGGTTACCGATACTATGTCCTTCTTCGGCGATTTTTTGGATCAAATCCGGCTGATTCAGCACATTTTCGCCTACGCAGAAAAAAGTAGCCCTGACATCAAAATCCTGTAATACACGGAGTACCCAATCCGTAACACCCGCTACCGGACCATCATCGAATGTTAGAGATACATCCTTCGTATCTGTTTCTATCATCCAGGTTAGAGAAGGAAACAGTGTGTGTAAAATTGCCGGAGTTTGGTAAGAAAACATAGGTAGTCAGGAAGTATTACCTTTCTTCCAATCTGCAGGATAATATAGTTATATCATCTCTGTAGTCATTTTTCCCTTTGAATTTATCCAGCTTTTTAAGCAACTCCTGGTGGATCTCTTTCAAATCTTTATACGGGTTTTTTTCAAGGTAATCCCTTATCCGGTCACTACCGTACTCTTCGTTATTTTCATTTTCGGTTTCGGTAAGCCCGTCTGTGTACAGAAATAACATAAAACTATCGAGATCGGTCACAAATCCTTCATTGATAAATGGCAGGGGATGAAACATGCCTAAGACGGTGCATCCTTCATCCAGCGTACGGATTCCATTTTCCCTGTTATATAAAAAAGGGGGGTTATGGCCGGCATTTACATAAACAAGCGTATTGAGTTTATGGTCATATATCCCACCAAAAAAAGTAATAAAGTTTTCGCCTTTTGCATTTTCGAGAATCTGGTAATTGAGAATCTCAATAATCTGTGTGAGGTTAGGTGTAGTCCGGAGCAGGGTGCGTAACGAAGCCTGAAAGTTGGACATCATAATGGCCGCAGGAATACCTTTGCCTGAAACATCTGCGATGCAAATCAGAAATTGGTTTTCATTAATGGGAATGTAATCGTAGTAATCGCCCCCCACAGACTGATGCGGCAAATAGCTGGCTTCAACTTTTAGCCGTACGCCATAAGGCAGTGATTCGGGAAATAACAGCTTTTGTACGTCTTTGGCAATTTCCAGCTCTTTTCTGAATGCCTCCTGCCTGATCTGGCGCCTGGTCAGCCGCTGATTCTCAATAGCCACAATAATCAGATTGCTCAGCGCCTGCAGGAAAGTTGTATTGATTCCCTCTTCGGCAGAATCGACCGATGAGGCAAATACATAGGCCAGTACAGTAGTTTTGTGCTTTACGGGAATTAAAATTTCAAATTCATCAAAAGGAGTCTCAAAGTCCGAACTCAGCGCTTTTATTTTTTGAATGGATGCAGGCAGGCTTGTATCCAGGAAATCGTTGGAAGTACCGAAGTTAACACGACAGCTCCATTCATTGTCAAGCACATACAACGCAAGTTTGCCAATATTGAGATTGGCGCGAATGGTGAAATCATAGATCCTGAAAAGGGCTTCTTCGTTGAGATTATCATTGATGGCTTGGGTTATCTCAAGAAGAGAATTTACCTCCATTTCCTTGAGATAATACTTCTTTTGTAATGATTGAACATTTGTTTCCATCAACGAAAATATGTTTTACCTGCTGTTGTGGGCAATAAGTCCTTCTTTACTTGCAAGATAATGATATTTATCAAATAGGTTCTCAAAATCCACCTGCTCCCATGGAATATCCTCATCTGCTGTTTTGTAACATTTTACCCATTTTTTCCGAACCAATGTTTTCAAAATATCTTTGAGTTCGTACCTGTCATAATTCAGCGCTTCCTGCAGGTCATCAAAACGCACGAAAAAATACAACTCATCAAGTACATCAAACTCTCTTTTCTCCAAAGTTTATTTTATTTTTTTTAGTACTGTTTTTTAACGGAATTTATTAAATGCTTGAATGATTGAATGCATGAATGCAAAAATAACCTTTTAGAAATTTTTATAATCTCGTTCCGGTCATCCTCATTATCAATATATACTTTTTCATTTTAGCATTTTAACATTTACGCATTTTAGCAATTCATTTTAATTCCCTTCCTTTCCATTTGTACTTTCCGAATCGTCCGGCAATACCGAAAAAAACGGCATAAACGGGATATAACACTGCTAAAATAAGAAAGTGTTTTTGTGCAACTCTGTTTCTAAAAAACTTAGCTGAAACAACCGAAAACAAATACTCCGGAATTAATTTCGCAATCCACAATGCCAAAAACCAGTAAAAATGAATATATCCGGCAATTGCGAGTATTGCACCTGCCAGTATGGACAGATTGGCAGCAAATACAACAATCGCCAATATCCTCGGATAAGCGATACGGTACCCCTCCCATTTGCTTGCCCATCTCCGGCGCTGATTAATAAAACTGTTAAAGTCAGATAATGGGGTGGTTACTACCATCGCATACTTTGATTTAAGATATTTTACCGCATTCGGATTGGCCTGAAATACCTTATGCATCAAAAATTCATCATCGCCCGAGGCAATGTGCTCATTGCCCCGGAATCCACCTATGTTATAAAACACCTTTTTACGGTAAGCCATGTTTGCTCCATTGCACATGGTAGGAAAGCCTAAGTGTAAAGTAGCCGCTCCAGTGGTTTGCAATGCGGCAAATTCCAATGCCTGCCACAATGAAAACGAATCTGTGGTTAAAGTGAATTTTACCGGTCCGAAAACCAGGCTGGTTCGCTCGTTTCTAAACTGACCGGCTATTTCACATAACCAATCCACCCCTACCCTGCAATCGGCATCCGTAGTAATAATTACATCACCGATTGAGGATTCAATCCCCTTGTTTATTGCTTCCTTTTTACCTGCAGTCACATCCAGTCTGATTATTTTCAATTTATAAGGAACAGTACGTAATGCAGTTGAAACTATTTCAAACGTAGAATCATCAGAATGATCGTCAATTACGATCACTTCGAAATATTGATTTGTGTAATTCTGCATGCCAAGATCATCAAGCAACCGGCTGATATTTTTTTCTTCATTTCGCACAGGAATGATTACTGATATTTTCAGCGTATCCGTACAAACTGATTTTTCCGATTCCGGTATATTTATCCACGCAATCAGAAACAGTATGAGCATAAGCGCATAAACTGAAACGAACACGGCTAACGCAATTTCCACAATCACATTTTAGTTTTGCCAGCCAACTCATACAACTTCACCTGGTCCTGTCTCACCCGCTGGATAATAATTGCAATGCAGAAGATCAGAATTACTGTCTTCAATATTGTCCAGGCAATGACAAACTTTCTTTCTTTTAATATCGATATGGTGTAATTAAATTGCATCGGTGTCTAAATTAGAAAAAAAATCCGAGCGAATCATATTAGGCCTTGATCCTGGCACCAATGTAATGGGTTACGGACTGCTTTTGATCAAAGGGCAAAATTTTTCACTTATTCAATACGGCGTGATTCATCTCAGCAAATATTCCGGTCACGAACTCAAACTTAAAAAAATATTTGACAGGGTGACAACATTAATTGAAGAATACCATCCGGATGAAGTTGCCCTGGAAGCCCCGTTTTATGGAAAAAACATTCAATCCATGCTCAAACTCGGGCGGGCACAGGGTGTGGCAATGGCTGCCGCTCTCGCAAGAGAAATTCCCATTACCGAATATGCGCCAAAGAAAGTTAAGCAATCCGTAACGGGAAATGGAAATGCGTCTAAAGAGCAGGTATCAGGAATGATCATGAAATTGCTTAACCTTAGCGAGGAACCGAAGCTACTCGATGCCACAGATGCGCTTGCCGTCGGGCTATGTCATCATTTTCAGGGAAAATCTAAAAAAAGTAAAACCACAAGCTGGAAAGCATTTGTAACTCAGAACCCCGGCAGGGTAAGCGGGAAGTAAGTAATTTCTTCTGGTTCGGGCGTCCGCTTCGACCAGGGGGATGCCAACTACTTCCCCGGATAATAATGCCGCTGAAGCCAGCTTGCAAGGCCATCCAGCCCGGGAAAAAGTAGTCTTTCGTTAATATTGGCCTGATCAAGCTTATCACGTACCTCCCATTTTAGCTCCTTTGGAATAATTATACGGCGGTAAATATCCGGGTTATGCATCAGCCAGTCATCCATAATCAGTGTTGCGCTTGACATGCAGGAGAAAAATGCGTATTGGTTTACTATACGTTCATCAATCGAGGGAGGTTCAAAAAACAAGGTGACATTTTTATCTGACAGGGCTTTGAAATCACTTAACATGGGCATTGCTTCTTCAAGCATTTCAACGGTAAATGAATTGGAGCCAGCCTGCAAAAGCACATCTTTCAGCGAATCAGGCAATAATTCCTTGGCTTTTACAAAATCCACCATCCAGATGGCGCCATCGTAATCGAATTTTTCCAGATTAACAGTGGCAAAATGAACAGCTACGAACGGGGAGTACGTCCAGTCCATCAACCGGGTAGGTAGCCCGTAATGCTGACCGATGGTAAGAAGCCGCCAATCAGAGGTGAGCGCTTCGGTTGTTTCCACCATCGCATACTTCTTGAAGTTACGCAATAAATGGTACTCCAGGTTTTCTTTGTCACCGCAATTTCGTAAAAACCGGTTTTTAAGCTGGTATTCTTTTTCTGATACCCCTCTGAAGGCATAATCTGTCCTGAATCTGCCCATCCGGTCTTTCCAGGAGTTGTCGTATAGCCGCTCACAAAGCTCCCCCCAACTGGTTATGACAATATCGTTATCACTTATTTTCAAAATTGGTCAATTTCCACTTTTATTCCCAGATTTCTGCCCAGGTTATTGAACTCTTTTTTCCACTTTTTCTCCCAGCTATCAGCCTGTTTACTTTTTGATATTTTAAAATACAGGTTTTGACTTTGATATAAATTCAGCTTTAATCCAAAGTCTTTCAAAATATCAAATACATAATTCAGGTTTATTAATCGTGTAAAACCATCTACACCCAGATACAGTTCCATCAGGTTTTTGTTAATCATTTCATTTACGATTCTTTCAAAAGGGATTTGAGAACTAAGCTTAATATCCCACTTTTCAAATTTAAATACAATTGTTTTAAGTAAATTAATATCCAACGGATCAGTCTGGAGGCATTCTTTAATTCGGCATTAAACACATAGGCAAATGTATGCAGGTAAATTTCTGGTACCGGGTATTTTTCATTGGCGAGTGCATTTACAAGCTGGTAATCCTGATCGTATATTTGTTTGAGTTCGGCATCGATTTTGCCCAGGTATTTGGCAACGATCTCGTCAAATACTTTTCGCTTTTCATCTTTAAATAAATGCCAGATTGAAAATTTTTCGCCGCCAAAATACTCCTGCATCAACCCAAGCAATTTGCTGAGATTACTTTCTCTGAATGCCGCCAGCGTCTGGTCGTACATCGAAATGAATGTGTCATGTTTCATATCTACCGATATGTAGCCAATGATGTTGTGCTGCCCCAGATACAGTGCGATAAAGCTGAAATGCTTTTCTGAAAAGGTTGTTTTTGACCTGATATGTATTCGTCCATACGAAATCCGGTGAATACCGGCTTCTCTTCTTTCAAAAAATTCGCTTTTGGTAGTATAGTTAAATACAGGGAATTTTTCCGGTTGCTTTTCAAATAATGAGGCCAGTGCATAATGCATTCCAACACGCATCAGATCGAGTCTTGCAGGAATGATCCATTTCCTGTAAATATCAGCAGCTGAGTCGTATTCCCGAATGTTACTTTTACATGCCCCGAGCTTCCGGATGAACTGTTCTTCCAATTCGCTTCCTGCAACCTGGCTTGCAAGCTGTAGTGCCCGGCACGCGTACTGTAGTATCTGCACCGTTTCGATACCCGAAACTTCACTGAAAAACCAGCCGCAGCTTGTGTTCATCAGCATGGCATTTCGCTGCATTTCAAGCATCCGCATGGCTTTGCTTTTGGCGCCGTTACTTATCAGGCCTTTACCGTATTTTTTAAGAAAACCTTCAATCGTTTTTTCCCTGCGGTTGAGAATCACTTCAATATAGGCATCACGGGCCTGCCACGGATCATCAAACAACTCCGCCCCAACATGTTCGTATATTTCGATCATACGATCCCTCAGCCAGTCGAGCGAATCGCGCAATGGTTTTCTCCAATGCTGGTTCCAGCCAGGCTGGCCCCCGGTATTGCAACCACAGTTGCTTCTCCATCTTTCAACGCCATGTTCACAACTCCATGAACTGTCATCAACAATAATTACCTCGTTATCAGGTGAATATTTTTCAAGAAATTCCCCATAATTAGTGATGCTTGCATCCGACCGGTTTTGAATATAATCGACGCAATATGCCAGCGCCATATCTCCATGGCTATGATGATGCCCGTAACTCTCGCCGTCGGTGGCAATATGTGCAAGCTGTGGTTCCGCAGAATCTCCATCCAGCGACTTCAACAGACGCCCGGCAAAATCTTTTCCGTTGTTAAGTAACTTGTGGAATGCCACATCTTTTGAAACATCCCCATCATAAAAGAAGATACATATCGAACGGCCGGACGGAAGATTACACAGGTAGGGTATTCTGGGGTCAATTTCCCCACCCGTTACATCAATCCATTCATTTTCACCCGGTTTTCTGATCTTTTGAGCCTGACGCGGAGCCAGCACAGTGAATTTAATTTCATTTTCAGCCAGCGCTTCCAGAGTTTCGATGTTTACTGCCGTTTCAGGCAACCACATGCCTTCCGGACTGCGCTTAAACCTATGTTCAAAATCACGGATACCCCATTTTATCTGGGTGCTGATATCCCGCGCATTGGCCAGCGGCAGAATCATATGATTATATGCCTGCGCAATAGCCGACCCGTGGCCGGAAAAATTTGCACTGCTTAATTCATCCGCGAATATGATGTTCCGGTAGGTCTCCGGCTCTTTTTCCTCCAGCCATGATAGCAATGTCGGGCCGAAGTTATAACTGATATTCGCATAATTATTTACGATATCCTTAATCACATTCGACTCATCGAGTATGCGCGATGCCGTATTGGGCGTATAACATTCGTAGGTGATGCGCTCATTCCAGTCATGAAACGGATAAGCGGAATCCTGAAGTTCAATTTGTTCCAGCCATGCATTTTCACGTGGCGGCTGATAAAAATGCCCGTGAATACAAATATATCTCTTCATTAATTTTAAACTGTTTTTAAAATGCCCTGCAATTTCTTCCTACACCTGCTCCCCGCTCCTTTTCAACATGGTAATTCCCAAGGGAGGAAGTGTGAGCACCACAGCATTTTCCCTGCCATGAATATTTTCAGGATGTGTTGTCAGCATTCCCTGATTAATTACACCGCTACCACCATACTTCAAATCATCGCTATTGATCAACTCCTGATATTTGCCCTGAAATGGAACACCGATGTGATAATCAGGTCTGGACGTGGGTGTAAAATTACAAACCACAATAATTACATCATCAGTTGCATGGCCTTTTCTCATAAAAACAATAATGCTGCTTTCACTATCGGAGTAATCGATCCACTCAAACCCACGATGATCAAACTGTAACTCGTACAGAGCAGTAGAACTCCTGTAAAACAAATTAAGGTCTTTCACCCAATCATGCAGACCTTTGTGTAAATCATATTTCAGCAAATGCCACTCGAGGTTTTTTTCATGGTTCCATTCGGCATACTGGCCCAGTTCACCTCCCATAAACATAAGTTTTGTCCCCGGATGGGCATACATGAAGCCATATAACAACCTCAGGTTCGCAAACCGCTGCCATTCATCACCCGGCATTTTGCCAATCAACGACCCCTTGCCGTGCACCACTTCATCGTGCGATAATGGAAGCATGAAATTTTCAGTAAACGCATACATGATGCTGAATGTAATTTCATTTTGATGGAATTTTCTGTGAACCGGGTCTTTTTTAAAGTATTCCAGCGTATCATGCATCCAGCCCATCATCCACTTCTGCCCGAAGCCCAGACCTCCCAGATAGGTTGGCCGCGATACCTGCGACCAGTTGGTGGATTCCTCGGCAATTGTTACCACATCGGGAAATTCATTGTACACATTCTCATTAAATGACTTCAGAAAAGCAATGGCATCAATATTTTCATTTCCTCCATACTTATTTGGCAGCCATTCACCCTCTTTTCTGGAATAATCGAGGTAAAGCATCGAAGCCACGGCATCTACCCTGAGGCCGTCGGCATGGTATTTGTCAAACCAGAAAATCGCATTCGAAATCAGGAAAGAGCGTACTTCATTCCGGCCGTAATTAAAGATATAGCTTTTCCAGTCAGGGTGAAATCCTAACCGGGGATCTGCATGTTCGTACAGGTGCGTTCCGTCAAATTCATACAATCCGTGTACATCACCGGGGAAATGCGAAGGTACCCAATCCAGAATAACACCAATACCTTCCTGATGAAATTTGTCGATCAGGTGCATAAGTCCCTGGGGGTCGCCGTAACGGCTTGTTGCAGCAAAATATCCGGTAATCTGATACCCCCACGAGCCATAGAACGGGTGTTCCATCACAGGCATAAATTCCACATGGGTATAGCCCATCTCCTTTACATAAGCCACGAGCTCAACGGCCATCTCGACATAGGTGAGCGACCGGTTGCTTTCATCTGTCTTTCTGCGCCACGACCCTGGATGCACCTCATACACCGACATGGGTCCCGACTGGCCGGCGGCCTGCTTTCGATTCTCCATCCATTCCGCATCGTTCCATTCATACCCGGTATTCCATTTAATGGATGCCGTGCGGGGAGGCTCTTCCCAAAACCGGGCAAAAGGATCACCCTTTTCAACTACATTTCCCGATTTTGTTCGTATTGCGTACTTATACGCTTCGCCGTGGTCTATGCGCGGAATAAACCCTTCCCATATTCCGGATGAATCCCACCTGGCGCCCAGCATGTTTTCATCTATATTCCATTGATTGAAATTGCCAATGACCGAAACGGCCTTTGCATTTGGCGCCCATACGGAAAAATACGTACCTTTAATGCCCTCCCATTCGCACTCATGTGAACCAAATTTCTCATACAGCCTGATATGCCTTCCTTCCCTGAACAGATGAATGTCAAATTCGGTAAACAGTGAATACCCGGCTACCGGATCAGCATGTCCGTCTTTCTGCTTTTTTGAATTGGTGTTGCCCGCCTTTTTTGCTTTATAGTTTTTTGCCATTATCCGGTTTGTATGCAATTATTTTGACAAATCGAGAATAATACCCGAGTACGGACCAATTTTAATCTCACTGAGATCAGAAACAGTCTTTCCTGAAAGGATTTCCCTGGCATAAGTGTACCCATTAAATAATTCACGGTACCTTTTGGTGGCAACCGTTTTTTCGACCAGGTTATTATTCAGTATTACCACATATGCGCTTTTCGCAGTATGTTTTGAATATACATAAATCTCATTTTCAGGTATAAAATGGATCAGTTTGCCGTTTTCAACGGCCGGATTATCCTTACGCCATTGCAAAATAGATTGGATAAAATTAAACCAGGTGTTTTCCTCTGTTGTTCTCCCCTGCTGTAAATATGCATTTCTTGCATCTCCTGGCCAGCCTCCCGGAAAATCTTCCCTGATTACGCCATGATCTCCTGTGCCTTGCATCAGTATTTCCGTTCCATAAAAAATCTGGGGAATGCCGCGTGTGGTAAGAATAAACACAGTAGCCATTTTCAATTTATCCAAATCATGGCCAAGCTGTGCATATACCCTGTCCATATCATGGTTGTCCATGAATATTTTATTCATATCCGGGTTGCTATACACCAGGTCTTTTGAAATAATTTCATATAGCCGGTAAACACTGCCGCCTTCCCTGAAGGCATTGATGACTGCATAGTGGACTGGAAAATCAGAAATGGCCGGCAGGTGCGAGTCGTACCCGTCAAAATTCACTGCCCCACCCTGCCAGTACGAGGCATAGCTGGGTGCATGCAGCCACGTTTCTCCTACAATGTAAAAGCCGGGATACTCTTCGAGTACCCTGTTAACCCAGGTTGTCATCATGTCTTTATCCGGATAAGGGTACGTATCCATTCGAATGCCGTCAATTCCCGTTGATTCGATCCACCAGATGCTGTTCTGGATCAAATAGGTTGCAAGGTATGGGTTACGCTGGTTTAAATCAGGCATACTCTTTACAAACCATCCGTCCACCAGTTTGTTGTAGTCAGATTCTGATGCATGCAGATCGGAAGAAACAGCATTGGTGTAATTGGTTTGTGTGTATTCCGGCCACTGGTTTAGCCAATCCTGTGCCGGCAGATTATTCATCCACCAATGTTCGCTGCCGCAATGATTAAAAATCATATCTTTCACCACCTTCAGGCCCGTTTCATGACATTTATTTACGAAATCAGCATACAATTCATTCGTACCGTACCGGGGGTCAACTTTATAATGATCGGTAATGGAATAGCCATGGTAGGAGTATGCATGCATGTTGTTTTCAAATACCGGATTTAGCCAGACAGCCGTCACTCCGAGGTCACGGATATAATCAATATGATCCATGATACCCTGAAGGTCACCACCGTGTTTTCCACCAGGATTCTGCCGGTCATGCTTCTCATACATTCCCGCAGCATTATCATTGGATTGATCTCCGTTGGCAAACCTGTCGGGCATGATCAGGTACATCACATCTCCTGAATTCAGGCCGTAATAGGTACGGGTAACCCTTTCTTTCAATTCATACTGGTAGGTAGCGAATTTTTTCCCTGACGAAAACTTAATCCGTATTGAGCCCGGTATCGCCTCATTTGTGATATGAAGATTCAGAAATAAATAATCGGGGTTTTCCAGTCTGATCGTTTCCTTAAGTTTCACTCCGGGATATTCGAAAGAAACTTCTGATCCTGAAATATGTTCGCCATAAACAAGCAATTGAAGCTCCTGATTCTTCATTCCCGTCCACCAGTTTGGCGGGTCAATACGGTTAATTTTGATACCCTGGGCTCCTGCAGGCAGAAAACCGATAAAAAGTACAAGCAGGAGTATGAAACCCTTCAGACTATGGTGTTTTGGTCTATTCATTTCAGAAAAAAACAATGTATTTCAATAATTCAATTGAATTATTATAATTGTTCAAGTACGTTGATGCAGTTCAACTCTGTAAATGCCTGCTTCAGCCTTGTGATAAATTCTTTTTCACCTTCGCGCAACCATACACGCGGATCATAGAATTTCTTATTTGGTTTTTCATCCCCTTCGGGGTTCCCGATCTGTGTTTGCAAATATTCGTTTTTATCCGCATAGTAGTTACGTATTCCGCAGTTGAAAGCCCACTGCATATCGGTGTCAATGTTCATTTTTATTGCCCCATATGTGATGGCTTCGGTGATTTTTTCCGGTTCCGAGCCGGACCCGCCATGAAATACAAAATTCACAGGATTGGGCCCTGTGTTGAATTTCTCCCGGATGTAGTCCTGTGAATTTTTCAGAATTACCGGTGTAAGCTGCACATTACCGGGCTTATACACTCCATGCACATTGCCAAAGGCGGCCGCAATGGTAAAATTTGACGAAATACTGCTCAGTCTTTCATAGGCATAGGCCACTTCATCAGGCTGGGTGTACAACCGCGAACTGTCAATATCCGTATTGTCCACCCCGTCTTCCTCGCCACCTGTTACGCCTAATTCAATTTCAATGGTCATGCCCATTTCACTCATGGGTTTGAAGAACCGGCAGCTTGTTTCCAGATTCTCTTCAAGCGGCTCTTCCGAAAGATCAAGCATATGCGAACTGTAAAGCGGCTTACCATGCTTTTCATAGTATTTCTGCCCCTCCGCAATCAATCCTTCGATCCATGGAAGTAACTTTTTTGCTGCGTGATCGGTGTGCAGTACTACGGGAATGCCGTACTTCTCAGCCAGGTGGTGGATGTGCAGGGCGCCCGTAACGCAGCCGGCGATGGCGGCCTGCTGCGAGCTGTTATCCAGTCCTTTGCCTGCATAAAAGTGCGCTCCACCATTAGAAAACTGGATAATCACAGGTGAATTTAAATCCCGGGCGGTTTCGAGAACGGCATTCACACTGTTGGTCCCGATCACATTCACAGCAGGAAGCGCAATGTTGCTGCGGTTGGCAAAATCGTATAATTCTTTCAGATCGTTGCCGGAAATCACTCCGGGCTTCAGTTGTAGTGCCTGGCTCATGATATTGTTATTTAGGTTTTTCAGTGAACCGGCTAATTTCATCAATAAGGGTGTGATGTGCAACCTAATTGACTATGAATCCATACGTAGAATTGATCTATGCATTATCTTTCATTGTCTGCAGAAAGACTTCTTTGAAAATTCTATCAATCGGAATTTCAATTTATTACCCTACACCCCGGGGTTGAAACCCCTGGCTAGTCAGATTTTACCCCTATGGGGTAATTTTAAATTTTATTTTGGACACGTATGACGCCTGGAATAAACTAACTCAACTTTACCACATTTTCATAACTGATCCTGATACTTTCCAGAGGCGGCCGGCTGCATCTGTCCTGTTCCACGAAGAAATAGTTGAGGCCTGCCTGCTCCGCTTTGTCAAATATCTTCTGAAAGTCAATCACTCCGTTTCCCACCTCTGTAAAGTTTTGCTTGGGTGTATCATCCATATCTTTTAAATGCCAGAGCGGAAAACGTTGGGCGTACATTTCAAACAATTCCAGCGGATCATGGCCTGCTTTTGTAGCCCAGTACAAATCAAGCTCCATGCCCACTAGTTCAGGATCGGCTTTTTCCATCATTAAATGATACGGTATCATGCCGTCTATTGTCTGAAATTCGAAATCATGATTGTGATAGCACACCTTTATTCCATATTGCTTTGCCGATTCACCGGCTTTATTCAAAATGTCCACAATGTCTTTATAGTCATCCATCGTCTTTCGCTCGTTTGGGGCCAGCCATGCAAGCACCACATACGTGGCGCCGGCTTCGGCTGCATCCTCAAAGGTAGCATCAGCCTGATCCCTCATGCTGGCCTTGTTAGTATGACTGCTTACCATTTTTAATCCCACTGAATCAAGCAGTGATTTAAATGCGCCGGGTTTGAGCCCGTAAAAAGCACGTTTGCCGTACCCTGCTCCTTCCACCACCGTATAGCCGGTTTTTGCCACCTGCGCAATGGTACCCTCCAGGTTTTCTTTGATCTGGTCTCTTACCGTGTAAAGCTGCAAGCCGATTGGTTGCGCTGGTTTAAGGAAAGACCCCGAAAACGTTGATTGACCCATGACAGACAAGGTTGTGAATGCTGCGGTTGTTTTTACAAATTCTCTTCTTTTCATATCGTTATTAATTTAAAATTTCAGCTTAGTTTTTATTGTTGAATTAGTTTTTATTCGTGGTTCATAAATGCGAAAATGCTTAAATGCATGAATGATTGAATATATCTATATTTTCATAACCTCAATTGCTATTTATCGGGACTGTTCGTAATTCCAAGTACGTATTTCAGGCCGCCGGTTATGTGCTGTATAAACAGCGGTTCCTTGTACGATTCCTCCGTATGGCCCATTGCCGTAAAAAAAGCGCGTCCACCATCAAACTCCTGGTACCATGATACCGGATGATTCGCACCGTTTTCACCTCCCTCATAAGAGCTTTCATCAATGCGGATCAGTATATTGATCTGATCGCTGATGTATCCAAAATTGTACCATTCGTCTGTTTTTTCCCAAACGGGAGGAAACGATATCGTAGCCGGATGCGTGTTGTTTTCCACAATCAGTTTTGCCGGTTGTATTTTAGGGTGGTTTTTGAAATAGGCGCCGGCCAGTCTGCCGTACCATTCCCAGTCATATTCGGTATCCGATGCTGCATGGATTCCCATATAGCCGCCGCCGGCCTTAATATATTGCTCGAATGCAAACTGCTGAAGCGAATCGAGCACATTCCCGGTAGTATTTAAAAAAATCACAGCATCGAAATGCGCCAGCTCTTTTTCATTGAAAATGGAGGCATCTTCGGTAGCTTCTGTAACATACCCTTCTTTTTTGGCAAGTGTCTCCAGCGCCGTTATACCGGTTTCTATCGAGCTGTGTCTGAACCCGGCTGTTTTTGAAAAAATAAGGATGCGGATATCATCAGATTGCCATTTATATGTTCCGGAGAAAAGAAATACCGAAAGCAAAATCAGTAAAAAAATGGATTTAGTGTTCATATTATGTATTTAATATATTTTCAATTTCTGCAAGTTCATCTTTTTCAAAAGCCAGCTTCCTCAGGGTATGTAAATTGTCATCCATCTGGTTCAATGATCTGGCTCCAATCACTACCGAGGTTACGCGCGTATCGCGCAGACACCACGCCAGCGTCATCTGAGCAAGCGACTGACCCCGGTCTTGTGCCAGCCAGTTCAGCTTCTTCACCTTTTCGATCACTGTTTCAGTAATTTCGTCTTTTTGAAGAAACCCGGATTCCCTGGCAGCCCGAGAGTCATCCGGAATATTTCCGATATATTTGTTTGTAAGGATACCCTGTGCCAGCGGTGAATAAACAATACAGCCAGTACCGTTTTTTCCCAGCACCTCCAGTAGCCCTTGTTCAATGTCACGATAAAACATATTGTATTTCGGCTGATGTATCAGGCAGGGGGTGCCAAGCTGCTTCAGTATGTTTATGGCGTTTTGTGTTTCTTGTAGTGGATAATTAGAAATACCTGCATACAGCGCTTTCCCCTGCCGGACTGCCTGATCAAGCGCACCCATAGTTTCTTCCAGTGGGGTATCAGGATCATACCTGTGTGAATAGAATATGTCCACGTAATCCAACTCCATGCGCTTCAGGCTCTGGTCGAGGCTGGCCAGCAAGTACTTTCGTGAGCCCCATTCGCCGTACGGACCGGGCCACATATCAAATCCGGCCTTCGTTGAAATCAGCAGTTCGTCCCTGTACGGCTTCAAATCCAGTTTCAGTATTTTACCGAAATTCTCTTCCGCCGAACCATACGGCGGCCCGTAATTGTTAGCCAGGTCAAAATGCGTGATACCACTATCAAATGCAAGCCTGACAATAGCTCTGAAGTCCTCGAATATGTCCACGCCACCGAAATTATGCCATAATCCAAGTGTGATTACAGGTAACCGGATCCCGCTTTTTCCACACCTTCGATAAGTCATACCCGAATAGCGATCTGAATTTGCAATGTATTTCATATCTGTAATTTTTAATGCCGGTCAGATGTAATCATTGACTCGATTTTTAGTATTAACGTCTTTGTTTATCATACTTTGAATTCCACCCATTTCCTGTCGCTCTTTCCTGATTCCACAACGGTTTCGATAAAAGCCATGCCTCTTACACCGGCTTCGATACCCGGGAAATCAGCATAGTCGGGATCTGGGGTTTCATCGCTGAGTTTCGCACGGAGGGTATAGGCAAAATCAAGGTAAATATTGGCAAAAGCTTCAATAAATCCCTCCGGGTGTCCTGATGGCGCCCGGCAATGTTTCAGCGCTACCGGCGAAAGGTA
>QIDJ01000132.1 GCA_003228395.1 Flammeovirgaceae bacterium | reverse complement strand
TTTTGTAACCAAATTTTTATGATCTCCTTTTTCAAAATACAGATTTCCAATTGTTTTAATAAAATCAAGTGATTCATTCCGGGGAGGGGCCAGCACCGGTATCGGGCGTTGTTTTCTTTTTGCTTCAAATAAAACAAAAAATAACATACTGAAGATAAGCACATAATACGCCCATTTCAACGGCAACGTGGAAAGAATATAACGAAGCGGTGTTTGAGGTTCTCCCCGGCCACGCGAGTAAAACTCACTCCAGTACAGCGGTAATTCCGGCAGCAATGACAACGCCATAGAAGCAACCTGGTGATTAGGCTGTTTTATCAGATAAATATTTGTGAAAATCAGCGGGGTGGAATTCAGGATTAGCCTTCCCATGCCAAATGATCTGGAGATAAGCACCGGTTCATTGTTTTCATTCCAGGCGTGTACTTCCCATCCATGTACAGAGTCCATTACAAACCTAACAGGAAGATCTTCGTATTTGTAATAATAAACTGCCGTTTTATCCGGGACCAGCGTACGAATATAGGTGCTGTCTGATTCCAGTGGATTGCCTGTATTTTTAAAATTATCCAGGATCACATCGTCCGTTTTGATACCGAGGGAGTCGTAAATTGCATTGCCGAAGAGATAAGCAGAAATTAACACATGGCTACCCTTTTCAACCTTTTTGAGCATGGCGTCAAAATCCTGCTTCCCGGGATTAAATGCGGTAGCCAATACGAGAAAGTTTCTGTCATGCCCGGTCAAAGAATCCGGCAATTCATAAAATGATCTTCGCGATAAATCCACCGGGATACCGGCAAACATGGGCGAAACAGTTTCCCTGAGTATAAATGTGCCGTATGGAATTTTGTCATCACTCGAAAGCGTGATTTCCCAGGATACCGGCCTGGGGAAAAACAATTCCATCATGACCAGCATTGCAAGTAAAATCAGCGGTATAACGATATATTTATTTACCTTCATGTTAGCTTTTCAGGTCAGCAAGAATCAGCTTAACATATTTTCTCGATTGATCTGACAACGATTTTTCAATTTGAAATCCACCGTACCAGGCATATTCAAAAAGGCGGCTGAGCGAACTGAAGTTTTCTTTAACAACCCTTCGCTTTAATTCATAAATGTAATCATGATTGGATTTGCCTGGCGCCCACTCAATTAAGCCCGAATCTGTAAGTTTTTTTAAGGCAAACAAGTAATATAACCGGATAGCAAGTTTGTAGTTCTTGTTTTCAAGCGCTTCTTCTATCCGGGATTCGAACGGAATTTCATGAATATTTTCATGTGCTATTTTGAATGGCAGGTTTTTCGATGCGGGTTTAATGATAAGTTTTGACGGGCTGACATTCAGGAGTTTCAGCACAGAGAAAATCAGTGCGCCGATGATCAGGCTGTAAATGATAAACTTGCCTGCTGAGGTGCTGCCCCTTGCGTACAGGAGCCGGTTGATAAATTCACCGAGCCATAGTAAAATCCTGTCCCACAATGTTGGTCCTTTCTGGGTTCTCATGCGATAGTTGAAATCGGCGTCTGAATGAAAGCGCTCAAGCCTGTTACGATCAAGTTCGCGGTAGGTAAATTTTAGTGTATCAGCCTGCTTTACGCGATATGAAATTTCTTTATTATTGATAGCTACGTCCAAACTGTCAAGCAGCGGCCGTGCAGACACTGCATTGGTTTGAAATATTACAACAAGAATAAGCGTTTTAAAAATCTTCTTCATCTTCCTCCTTGCTTTTCTCCCCCATTTCGTCTATTCGTTGAATGAGCCCGGTGGCATCCAGTTGTTCGACCAGATTAAAATATTGGAAAATAAGTATCAACATTAAAATCACTGTCATAAAATACCCTCCCGCAGATGCAATGAATGAGGTTAACCCAAAGGCCAGCTCTTCAATAAAACTTAGCTGAACAGCATCACTATTATCCACCTGATGCAGTATGCCAATCATGGTTAAAATGGAGTTGGGAAGTGTAAAAATAATGTTGGCAATCGCGACAAATATCCATGCTACAATGAGCAATCCCAGGGTGCTCATCCAGTTTCCTTTGAGTAAACGGAGCGAGCGCCGGCCTGCGCCAAAAAAATCCGAATTTTCCAGGTTATAAATGATGTATGTGATGTAGAAAAGGAGTGTGATAATAAAAATTAGTATGAAAAAACCAAGAAAAACAAAAATATTGAGCAGCAGAATGTCCAGCATAACAATACCCACCAAAAACATTCCTGCAACGATTGAAACTAAAATAATAAGCATGAAGTAGCCGAATGCAGAACCAAAATATTGGAGCACATTTTTACGTACAGCGCTTCGTAATGATATAAAATCAACGGATTTGTTACCAGCATTCATATATAATTTTACGTATTCACTCACAACTGCAAAGGTGAGCACGTATGCCAATATGGAAGATATAACTAATCCGGTTGCCGAAATGCCCAGGTCACGGGTGAAGAACTCAGCCGGATTTTCGGAAGTAATATTGAGCAATGAAAGGCTGTATTTTTGATAATAGGCTCCCAAAACCCCTGCAATAGCAATAAAAGGACCGGCAATATATAAAATGCCTTTGAATAAGAGTTTGAATTCCTGCCTCAGAAACTCAAATGTGGCATTAAATTTCTCGCCGAAATCCCGGGCTTTCCTGAATTCAATTTCTTTTCTTTCCACTACGATTAAAAACAATATACGGATAAATGATAAAGTAGTAACTAATAAAGAGCGCCGACAACAAAATAATGCCTGCTTTAATGAAAATGGGAAGTTCCGTATGCCGGGTAACAAACGATTCGAGAAAACCGGCTGTAATGAATATGGGCACAAGGCCCACAACCAGTTTCATGCCTTTTTTAGCGCCTCTTTTAAACGACTCTAACCGCGTAAATGTACCGGGAAAAAGTATGCTGTTACCGATAACCAACCCGGCGCCTCCTGCAATTACGATGGCAGATATTTCGAGCGTGCCATGTATCCAGATGGTAAGAAATGAGGTTAGAAACAGCCCCTTCTGATAAAAGAAATACTGAAAAGCGCCCAGCATTATGCCATTTCGGAACAGAAGAAACGGTGTACCGAACGGAGCAAATACACCCAGGAGAAATACCAGGAAAGAAACCCGGATATTGTTTAACGTGATACCCAGGAACATGGAAGCTTCATCAGTTTGTTTATATACGGCCATAGGATCATCGTTATTTATGTTTTCAAGTGTCATATTCACATAATGATCTCCCAAAATCAATCTGACAAACGTATCATCATTGGCTGCCGAAAATGCCCCGATAAGTACGGATGCTACAAATATCACTAAGCTGTAAAGCATTGGTTTATGACAGGTTTTTATTACCAGAGGCAATTCCCTTGTCCAGAACCGGGCGAACCTGCTTTTCTGTTCTTTTTTTGTTTTATACACGTTTTGATGAACCTGTGAAGCGAGACTGTTCAGGTACAATGTAGTTTTACTGTTCGGATACTGTGTTTGCGAAAAAGCCAGGTCGTCCGTAATTTGGATAAACAGTCCTGCGAGATTGTCCGGATCGGGGGATTTTTGAGCCAGTATCTTCTCGAAGTCTTCCCATTTGGTCTGATTTTGTTTTATGAAGGCTGATTCGCGCATAAACTGAATTCGCTGTAAATTTTTAGTAATATTGGATTTTCATCCTGCCCGGACACACAATTTGGAGATTGTTATTTTTCAAATAAATTGATCCGGACCATAGATAAAAAAGTAATCACATAACAAAACAAGGCTGAAAGTAAATCAAATTTAGCATTACATGCAAAGCATTAGCATACAGACGGCACAAAATGTAAATATCAGATATGAAGCTGCAAGCGTAGGCGACCGGATTATCGCTTTTCTAATTGATGCCGCTATCAGGATACTTATTTATATGGGAATCCTCTCGCTGATTGAAGCTTTCGGAATTAGTCCATCGACAGTGCTGATAATTATTGTAGCAACGCCCTTACTTCTATACCACCTTCTTTTCGAGATTTTTTATAACGGCCAGAGCCTGGGCAAAATGGCGCTTGACCTGAAAGTTGTGCGGCTTGACGGCGCACCGCCAACCATTGGGCTTTATATTTTACGGTGGATTTTCCGTGCGCTGGATATCGCCATGTTTTCGGGTGCAATTGCTGCAATAGTAATTATGATAAACGGGAAAGGGCAACGCCTGGGTGATATTGCTGCCGGTACAACAGTAGTTAAACTCCGGAAAAAGATCAGGGTGCAACGGCATGAATTGATTAAAAATGAACCTGAAAGCTATAAACCGGTATTTGATAATGTAACACTGTTAAATGATAAAGACATTGCCATAATCCTGGAAGCGTTAGACACTTATCGAAAAACCGCTAACAAAACGCCTGTGATGGCCGCTCAGAAAAAAGCGCAGGAACTACTTAATGTGCATTCAGAGCTGCCCCCGGTTACATTTTTATACACAATCGTTAAGGATTATAACTATATTACTTCCGGAATGTGAAAATATATACCAAAAGCCAGCTGGCCCTTCGAAACGGAATTGAAATGAGTAATGTGTGGATAGCCTGGAATGGGATGATTTATGATGTTTCCCGGTCCAAACTCTGGAGGAAAGGCGAACATTATGAGCATTGGGCCGGTCAGGATTTAACAGATGAGCTGAAAGATGCACCTCATACTGAAAATGTATTTGATAAATTTGAGGTTGTTGGTAAACTCACAGATTGAATAAAATTCAGAAAGCCAACCCTATGATATTAGTTGCTGACAGCGGATCCACAAAAACCGACTGGCGCCTGGTTGGCGAAGGTGGCAGCGCGATCGCCGTGCACACCGAAGGATTAAATCCATTCCATAAAAAATTTGAGGAAATAAAGGATTCGATTAAAAAAGATCTTTTGCTACAGATTGATAACAGAAAGGTCGATCAGATATTTTTTTACGGGGCGGGGTGTGCTTCGGAAGACAGTTGCCTTGTGGTGTCGGATGCACTTAAAACGTATTTTCCTGATGCGGCTATTGAAGTAAGTTCTGATCTGCTCGGCGCTGCAAGAGCGCTCTGCCACCGGCAGGAAGGTATTGCATGCATTCTCGGTACCGGATCCAATTCCTGCCATTTCGACGGTGAAAAAATAGTGCATACCGTACCTCCGCTGGGATTCATACTGGGGGACGAGGGCAGTGGTACCTATCTGGGCAAAAAGCTCCTGACAGGTTACCTGCGTAATGAATTGCCTGAAGAACTTGCAGGAAAATTGCGCAGCAAACCTGGAATGAACAAGATGCGTATTCTCGAAAAAATTTATAGAGAAGGCACCCCGGCGAGGTATTTATCCGGATTTGCCTTGATTATTCATGAAAACAGGAATCATCCGTACATGCACAGGTTGGTTTACGATTGCTTTTCAGTTTTTATAGAAAATATCATAAAAAAGTATGAAGGATTTAACCAGATGAAAATCCATTTTGTAGGTGGGATCGCATATTCATTCAACGATATTTTGAGAAAAGTGGCTTCTGAAAGCGGGTTAACTATCGGGAATATTTTAAAAAATCCGGTTGAAAGCCTTATAGGTTTTCATCTGCACCCGTAAATTTGCAATAAATTGTCCCTTAGCATGAAACGAAATTCTTTTCAGCCAGGGATCAAGAACGATGCGTAGCTCAGAAAACTCGCAATAGAAAAAAAGCATTATTGAACGTTACTATTATCGGAAATCAAAAAACCACAGAGTCCGCGTCCTATTACAGGCATCTTGAAAAAATGTCTGTCCGCGAATTGTTGATCAACATCAACTGCGAGGATAGCACGGTGCCCAAAGCCGTGCAACGTGCCATGCCCCAGATTGAAGCGCTGGTACCGGAGATTGTCAGGCAAATAAAAAAGGGTGGAAGGCTATTTTATATAGGATCAGGTACGAGCGGCCGGTTAGGAATAGTGGATGCTTCGGAGTGTCCACCCACATTTGGTGTGGAGCATGGCCTGGTGATTGGAATTATTGCCGGTGGAGATACAGCCATCCGCAAGGCCGTAGAGTTTGCTGAAGATGACGAAGAACAGGGATGGAAGGACCTGCAGGAATTCCAGATTAACCATAAAGACGTAGTAATTGGTATTGCCGCCTCCGGTGGCACGCCATATGTCATCGGTGCAGTGAAGAAGGCAAGTGACCACGGGTTAATCACCGGATGCATAGTGTGTAATCGCTACTCAAAACTCGCTGAAAATGTTACATTCCCGGTAGAAGTGGTTGTTGGACCCGAATTTGTTACCGGCAGCACGCGTATGAAGGCGGGTACCGCACAAAAACTGGTGCTGAATATGATATCAACCGCAGTCATGATTCAATTAGGCCGGGTACGCGACAACAAAATGGTGGATATGCAACTGTCTAACAACAAATTAGTTGATCGTGGAACAAGAATGCTTATGGAAGAGCTCTCAATAGACAGGGCAGAAGCAGAAAAATTGCTGGATAAGCACGGATCAGTAAGAAAGGTTATAGATTCAATTCGAAGAGGTGCACCTGATTGAACCATACTACGCATGGGATAAATATTATAATTCCAGTCGGGATGAGCGATCGCCCTATCATGGTAAAGAGTATAATTATAATCAATATTCGGAGGATATTTACGGATATTACATTGACCCGGGGTGGGATTTTATGGGTTCTGAAACGCTTTATATCAAAATATTGTTTGCAGACTATGATAAAGGATTCGCGGTTATTGAATTTATCGGCGAATGGAATGATGCGATCAATAATGATATCATGCACCTGAAAAGAAACATCATTGACCATTTGACCCTTCAGGGAATTAATAAATACATTTTAATAGGCGAGAATGTGATGAATTTTCATGGATCGGATGATTGTTATTATGAAGAATGGTTTGAGGATATGGAAGATGGGTGGATTGTTGCCATTAATTTCCCGAAGTTTGTCACGGATGAATGGAAAGTATATAACGTGGACAATTTTCTGATTTATGGCGGTGATCTTGAAATGGCAAACTGGCGAACATTAAAGCCGGCTGTTTTGCTTGACCGTGTGACCAGTATCATTCAGCGAAGAATACCTATGTTTTGAACGAAGAACCATGCGGGAAGCCAGAAACAGATCATTGTTTATTTCAATAGCTGTGGCAGTTGCCACACTTTTTTTTGTGTCCTGTAACAGCAGCGAAGACCCGGTGCCTCAGCATACCTGGCTGGTAAGCCTGGAGCCGGCTGGATTTGCAACATCAGGGCAAATTATCTTTGGTGCGGGCATAATCGGGTTAAATGAACTTGCCGACCACGTACAATACGATGCCCGGATTTACAGGATGGTGTACCGGACTTCATTCAACGGCAGTGAAGTGGAAGCTTCAGGTATTGTAGGTATCCCTGTTGATTTTCAGGGGGGTCTTCCTTTAATAAGTATTCAGCATGGCACAATAATTAAAAAGTCGGATGCGCCTTCCCGAAATGTTGACGATTACCTGTTATTCTCGGCGCTGGCTACTACCGGCATGATTACACTTATACCTGATTTTCTTGGGTTTGGTGAGTCAGAAGACATTTTCCATCCGTATTATATCGAAGAATGGGAAGCGCGTCCGGTAGCGGATATGGTTAAAGCAGCCGTTGAATTGATGGCCGACAGCGCATGGATGTGGAATAACAAATTGTTTCTGACAGGCTATTCGGAAGGAGGGTATGTTACCATGGCGGCGCATAAGTACATTCAGGAACATCCTGAGGAAGGGCTGACGGTTACGGCTTCTGCCCCAGCTGCCGGCGGGTATGATATCACGCATATGAAAGACTATTTTTTCTCTCTCGAAACCTATCACGAGCCATTTTACCTTGCGTATATTTTTCAGGCTTACAAAAACACCTTTGGCTGGAATAAACAGCTTGACACATTTTTTCAGGAACCCTACGCCTCACTGATCCCCGGGTTATTCGATGGTTCGCTTGGCGGCAGTGAGATCAACGCCCGGTTGACGGAGGTGGTACGTGATTACCTGAACCCGGAAATGCTTGAAACATTTGATACAAATCCTGAATATTCGGAACTAAAAAAAGCGCTGATGGAAAACAGCCTGACCGACTGGGTACCCGAAGCTCCCATGCGGATGTATCATGGCACAGCGGATATTACCGTACCTTATGATAATACCCTGGCTACCTATCAGCAACTGATAGAAAACGGCGCCGGTAAAAACCTCGATCTAATCTCCCTGGATGGCGCTACGCACGCCACCGGCCTGATTCCCATGTTGAAGGATATGGTGCCCTGGATTATGGAAATGAAAGACTGAGCCCTCGGGCGAGGGCGGCCTTACTTAAAGTTTACTATCGTTGTTTGAATTTGAAATAAAAAGATTTTATATTTGCAGTCCGAAAAATCAGGACGGGTAAATCCGGATGATTTCCAGGGCTAAAAATAAATTTTAAAAGCAATGTACGCCATAGTTGATATAGCAGGAAAGCAGTTTAAAGTAGTCAAAGACCAGGAAATATTTGCTCCTTTAATGAATGAAGAAGAAGGCGCTGATGTGAAATTCAGCAATGTTTTGCTTGTGGACAATGACGGTAAAGTTCAGGTTGGCTCTCCCACCGTTAAAGGGGTGAAAGTCTCTGCAAAGATACTTGAGCACGTCAAGGGTGACAAAATTGTTGTTTTTAAAAAGAAAAAAAGGAAAGGCTATAAGGTCAAAAACGGCCATCGCCAGCAATTCACAAAACTTTTGATCAGTAATATTTCGAAGTAGAAATACGTAAAAAGTAAAACCATGGCACATAAAAAAGGAGCTGGGAGTTCAAAAAACGGAAGAGAATCACATAGTAAACGTCTTGGTGTAAAAATATATGGTGGCCAGCAGATTGTTGCCGGAAATATTATTGTAAGGCAAAGAGGCACGAAACACCACCCCGGTGTAAATGTAGGCCTCGGTAAAGATCACACGTTGTTTGCTTTAACTGATGGTGTGGTACAGTTTAAAAAAGGCCGTAATAATCGTTCATTTGTTTCGGTAATAGCTGAAAGCTGATTTGCGCGTTCGCCTATAACTCTGAAAGATGTCAGAGTAAAAGCAGAATTAATATCATAATTAAATACCGTCATCCTGTGGGTCCTATAAATGCTTTCAATTTATGGAAAATGAACTGTTGCGAAGTCCCATAACCCGTTTACAAATGTAATCCCCAACTGCCTTCAACACACCTGCTGTCATCCCGACTTCGCCCACCGGAGCTCTAATAGAGCGTAGGCGGGCTTTTTTTGATATACTGTTTAATTAACTATTTGGAGCGGGCTTCGTCGGGCAAGCCCGATTCGCCAGCCATAGTTCGAAGAACGAAGGCGGGCATTATTAATAACTCTGCAATTTGATATTCTATTGCGGGCTACGTCCGGCGCAGCCCGTCTTCATGTTATTCCGGCAGTCATTTCCCGGTAGCTTACTTCCAAAAGCCTTTTGGGTCCCGAAGCTTCGGGAGGGATCTTTGCCATTTAGAAAAGCAATGCGTCAATCCTTCACAACCGTGAAGATTTCTCCCTGTTAATGAAAGAAAGACCTGAATAGTCATGCCATGGCTCATTACTGATTATGACTAAAGAATTAAACAATAACGATCAGTCACGGCATGACTTTGTACAATTATTTTCCCTTCAAATTATTACAGAAAAATGTTGAAATTGGTTAATAACGATGAAATAATTGGCAAAGATCCAACGAATAATCGATAAATAAACATGATAAAAATCATGTTTTAAGTAAAAAAATAGGTTTCAACAAATAAGTTATAGGAAAAGTTCAATCGGAGGTAATTTTTAAACAAAAAATTTTAGGAATTTTTTATAATTCCATATAGGTTTGATAAGCGATTACCAAACATTTGTTTGGAACTTGTTTCTTAATCTAAGCCTATCTTCAACCCACATAGGTTTGATGTGCGATTACCAAGCAATTGTTTGGATACTTGTTTCATTATTTAAACCTATTATCAACCTAAACTAAATTTTATGAGAAAGGTTCTTTACTTAGCAATGGTTCTGTCGTTGCTCGTGAGCACTTCATGGGCGCAGGACAGATCGATCTCTGGAAAGGTGACTTCGAGTGAAGACGGATCACCCTTGCCAGGAGTAAATGTGATTTTAAAAGGGACCAACACAGGTACGGTGACGGACATCGAAGGGATGTTTAAACTGGACGTACCTGCTGATGGTGGAATTCTTGTGTTTTCCTTCATAGGATTGAAATCACAGGAGGTGACAATTGGGAATCAGACGGTCATTGATCTGGCCATGGAAGCTGATGTAACCCAATTGAGTGAAGTTGTGGTCACAGCGCTTAACATCCCCCGGGAGAAAAAGACGCTGGGATACGCCGTACAGGAAATTAAGCAGGAAGACCTGCGGGTAGCACGTGAAACTGATGTGAATTCTGCACTTGCCGGAAAAATATCCGGGGTTCAGGTCATCAGTGGATCCGGAGCTAAATTCGGTACTTCGTCTGTACGTATCAGGGGTGTAAGAGGCTTGAACGCTGTACCTCCATTGTATATGCTCGATGGTATTATTATCCCGGATGCCAGTAGTATTAATATGGACAACGTGGCCTCTGTGAACGTTCTGAAAGGAGCAAGCGCAGCTGCTCTTTATGGTAACAGAGCCCGTGATGGTGTGATCATCATTACATCCAAAAAGGGAACTAAAGGTCAGTTGACCATTGACTTTAACAACACAACTACCTTTGAGAATGTAGCAACACTGCCTCCATACCAGGATGAATATGGTGGAGGTTATTCGCAGGACTTCCGGGTATTCACTTATGATCCTGCGGTTCATGATCCCGGACTGGCACCACTTGACGGAGCTTTATACCCTAATCCGATGGCAGCCGATGAAAGCTGGGGGGCTCCGATGAATGGCCAGCAGGTGGCGCAGTGGGATGCATGGGTACCCGGATTGCCGGGTTACGGAAAGACCCGTCCATGGGAACCCCATCCTGACAACGTAAGGAATTATTTCGAAACCGGTGTTTTCATCAATAACAACATTTCTGTTGGAAAGGGAGGCGAGGATTACAATGTGATGGCTACTTTTACCAATAGTACCAGAACAGGTGTAATTCCCGGATCTGAGCAAAATAGGAATTTCCTGAATGTTATTACCAGTATTGACCTTTCCGATAAGTTTACGTTGGATGCTAATGTAAACTACAACAGCACAGAAACGGATGGCAACCTAACGGAAGGTTACCGGGGAAGTATAAGTCAGAACTTCAACCAGTGGTGGCAGCGTCAACTGGATATGGATCTGCTCAAGAAACACTGGCAGCTTCCTGATGGCACATACACATCATGGAACATGAAGGGACCGACAAATCCGGTTCCCCAATATTGGGACAATCCTTACACGTATGCTTTTGCAAACACGCAGAAGCGCAGAACGGAAGATCTTGCTGCCAAAGCCGGACTATCCTGGGAAATCATTGAGGATCTAACGCTTGCAGGTAATTTTTACCGAAGTACAAGGAATCGGTGGTTTGAAGGTCAGACGGCTTCGGGTACACTTGATACGGATGATTATACCACATGGAATGAATCCAGGAAAGAGGATAACATCGAATTTATCCTTTCTTATAAGAAACATTTCAGCGCTGACTGGTCACTTTCAGCGCTTGTTGGTACAAACAACAGGAAGAATGAAAGATACTATTGGTATGAAAGTACCGTTGGCGGCCTTTCAGTTCCTGATCTGTATAACCTGAAGGCTTCCATTGACCGTCCAAACGCTCAAAACTCGAAGTCATTCAAAGAGGTGAACAGTGTGTTTGCACAGGCTTCTGTAGGTTGGAGAGAAACCGTTTATTTAGAGGCGACGGTGAGGACCGACTGGTCATCATCATTACCAGCGGATAATAACTCATATACGTATCCATCTGTTTCGGCAACCTGGATTTTCTCTGAGCATTTAACTAATCAGGATGTATTGTCATTTGGTAAACTTCGTTTGAGCTTTGCACAGGTTGGATCTGATATATCTCCATATCAACTTGATCCTACATTTATCGTAGGAACTCCGTATGGAAACACTCCATCAATGACATTGCCTAATACGTTGCCGAATGCTAATCTGAGACCTGCGTTAAGTGAATCGTTGGAAGCCGGACTTGAACTTAAATTCCTTCAGAACAGGATCTATACTGACTTTGCTATTTATAAGTATGAAAACAAGGATGAGATCATACAGGTATCCACACCAAGTACCAGCGGTGTTTCCGCTGCCTGGATCAATGCGGGTTTGACTACTACAACCGGGTATGAAATTACGCTTGGAGGTTATCCTGTTAGAAATGCAAATTTTAACTGGGATATAAGTTTTAATGCTGCAAGATACAGAAATGAAGTGAAGGAACTGTATCCGGGACTTACCACCATACGTTTGGCGAATGGATGGTTAGGTACCCGTACTACAGGTGGTTGGGGCGGTGTTTCAGCTAATGCCAAAGTCGGAGAAGAGTGGGGTACCGTAATTGGCCAGGCTTTCGAGCGTGATGATAGTGGTAACATTATTGTTGATGCTTCTGGTCATGCTAACACGGTAAATGACCAGATTCTTGGAAGTATTCTTCCGGACTTCGTTGGTGGTATATTCAACAGGTTTACCTATCAAAACTTTGACCTTGCATTTACGATTGACTGGCAATCCGGTGGACTGTTCCACTCTATTACCAAGATGTTCAACGCAGCTGCCGGTCTGAGTGCAGAAACTGTCGGCATGAATGATAAGGGCTTTCCTCAAAGGGATCCTGTTGCTGATGGCGGTGGTATAAAAATTGATGGTGTTAAGGAAGATGGTACTCCGAATGATATTTATCTTGATGCCAATGAATTCTGGTGGGGATTGTTTGCGCTGCATGAAAGATGGCTGTATGAAGCCAGCTACGTGAAGCTAAGAGAGATCAGACTTGGATATTCCTTCCCTACTTCCATATTAGGTAGTACGGTAAAAAGCCTGAATTTCGCAATTGTTGCCAACAACCCCTGGTTGATCTATACTTCTGCTGAAGGAATTGATCCATCACAGTTGAGCGGTGACGCTGTGGATGCCAGGACGAATGGCGCCTGGGTTGAAACAGGCCAGCTGCCAGGTACACGAAGCATCGGATTTGATATTAGAATTGGATTTTAAATAAGAAATAAAATGAAATATCTAAATAATGTATATAAAAAGATGCTGATGGTAATGACAATCGTTGCCATCGTATCCTGTAACCCGTCTGAATTTGGTGACATTAATGTTGATCCCAATAACACAATCAATCCTGAAACTTCGGCATTGCTTACCTCTTCTTTGAGGAGTATTAGGACTACGACAGCGCCAAATGGTAGATCAACACGTGCAGGTCAGCACTACGTACAGTATGTGGGAAATACCCAATATACCGGTGATGATAATTATGACGCGATCAAGTTTAGTTTCAATTGGATTTACAACGGTCCGTTGGCTGATCTGCAATTTATCATTAAATATAACACTGATCCGGAAACAGCGGATATTGCTGCTAAATCAGGTTCGAATGCAAACCAAATTGGAGTTGCCAAGATCCTGATGTCATATTATTACCTTTATATGACCAACAGATGGGGTGACATTCCTTTTTCTGAGGCATTGCAGGCAGCTGGAGATCCGCAGATACTTTCTCCAAAGTATGATACACAGCAGGAGGTTTACACTGGGGTATTTGCGATGCTGAAAGAAGCTCGTAATGATATATTAGCAGATCAGAATGACCTCCCGGTTACGGGAGACATTTTGTTCCAGGGGGATATGGATCGTTGGGTACAGTTTGCCAACACCATTCGCCTAATTGCGGCTTTGAGATTGTCAGATGCTGATCCTGGTACGGGCCGGACGGAGTTTAATGCTGCTCTAGGTGATGGTGTGATTACCTCAGATGTTGTTTATCCGTTTTTGGCTGAAGCTACTAATGAGAATCCATGGTTCTCTTCATTCCGTACAAGGGATGACTGGTCGCTTTCACATCCAATCGTGGATTATATGAATATCAATACGGAGTCAAATCCCTGGTCGGGAGTACCCGGTAAGATGGATGTAGTCAGAGATCCGAGATTGCCTAAGTACGGGAATCCAACGGATAATTCAATTTCTGATCCTACCTGGCCTGAGTTTGCCGGTCAGCCTTATGGGTTATTAGAAGCTGACGCCGGAACTCTTGCTATTCAGGATGTATCCATGCTTAGCTTTCACATGAGAACACAGGATCTTGCTTATCCTATTTATTCACTGTCTCAGGTGCTCTTCAGTCGTGCGGAAGCTGCCGAGCTTACATGGACTTCTGAAAACGCCCAGCAGTTGTATTACGATGCTATTAAAGCCTCGATGGATACTTATGGAGTTACCGATGGTCCAAATGGCGACGGAGTTGGGGGTTATGATGATTACATAACCAACTCAGAAGTTGTATGGACAACCGGTAGGGAAATGGAGCAGATTGCTACCCAGAAGTGGGTTGCCTTGTATCTGATTGGATACGAAGGATGGAATAACTGGAGAAGGACAGGCTGGCCAATTCTACAGCCATCTCCTAATGGAATTCAATCATCCACCATTCCAATCCGGCAGGCGTATCCTGATACGGAGCGTGACCTCAATGGGGAAAACTGGCAGGCAGCCATCGACCGCCAGTTTGGTGGTTCCGACGATTTGAACGGTGCGTTGTGGCTGTTTCCGAATTCACCTAAGTGGGAAGACGGAGATCGTAATTAGATTATTACCCTTAAAATAAGGGTTAATTGAAAAAAGCCTTCCCGGATTAGGGAAGGCTTTTTTATGATGGAGAATAAAGAAGGAATGCCTTCTTTAAATGTGTAAACAGGTGAGCGTTTTGTAAAAGACACTCGTAAATAATTCAGCTACTGTTTGAAAGAGTGGTCATTTAAAATGGCTGAACCTGTAAACTTTGGCCCTTCCATTAATGATCACGGCCATTACCCTTTCCTTGTTAGGAACACGATCGTCATTAAAATTGAGCGGATAACTTATGAAATCGTTATTCGTCCTGTAATCTCCGTAGGGATATTGGTCATAATCTCTTCCAAAGCCCGTATTTTCTGAAAGTACTTTAAGCTGGTCATCCAGTTTTCTGGCTGCCTCCCAGGTCATTTCAAAATATGGGAGTACTTCAGGGATGGTTTCGATAAAATCTCCGTTTACAGCTTGCTGCAGCATTTGTGGCCAGTTACTATCCGCAAACCGGTCATAAAGAACGAGATTACTATTATATAACAACCCTGAAACTCCAAAGCTCAAATTCCTTCCGGCTACCTGGCTACTCCACAAGGAGGCCGTTCCGGTGAGCGGACAATAGGACAATACCGTATTGCCTGAACCGGATTTATCATTTACTACTTCATGCCAGTCTAATATTTTATGCGGAAACACCCTGATTATATCCCCGTCATGGTAAACAACCACTAATTCTTTATCTTTTATATAGTTTTCATTTTTGAAGGAAGTGTTAAAAAGTTCAAATTCCGGAATATCCAATGAAGGTATGCCATCTTTGAATGATCCAAAAATAAGTTTTGTGGGGTCTATAAGCCAATCATCATCAGGTGTATCAATTGGAATTGCATCTTTCTCTTCTTCTCCATATATGGTTACTTCGGGAAACATGGCTGCAAAACTGAAATAATAACCCATCATCGTATTCATGATTTTAAGTTGCCGGCCGGTAGCCGGTCCGGAAACCGCCATTCCAAAAATATTCCATTCATTGCCTTCATTGTCTTTCATGATAACAGGAAAACGGCCCGGGAGTAATTCAAGATCCAGCAATGTACCGTCAAACTCCCTGTTGTAAGCCTGCATCAATCCATGTTTTCCACTTGCATATACAATAAACTCCGACCCTTCAAATGAGTCAATCAGGGTGATCCTTGAGGTTCCGTAATCCTGAACCGGAATCGGATTCTCATCCCCGGAGCAGCCTGCAATAAAGCCGGATACTGCTGAAACAATGAATGTTGTAACAATAACAGACGATTTCAAGAAGGCTACTCTCATAAGTCAATCACATTTTTACCTGGAATGAGAAATTGTAATGTTGCCATCAGCTTGCGTGAAGTGGTAATTTGCAGCCCGTTCAGATTTCTGTATAACGGAAATTCTCCGGAAATGCCGACTAACAGATTTTGGGAGACGTTGATTGCCCATCCCGGGGTTAGATACAGCCAGTGGCCGCCGGTGTTTACATTTGGGAATCCTTCCTGTATGTCGTTGCCTGCATACCGGTACCGGAATGTAAGTGATGGATTTTGCAATACACTTGCGATCAGGAATTGATCAGCAAATGCGGTGAAGGCCTGAAATACATGCCCGAAGCGGTAGGTATTATGAAACGCAAATTCTTTTGAAACAGTATTCATCCGTGTACTGAATGTCTGTGAAAAGCTGAGAGATCTTCTAAAATTGAAACTGGTTTGGTAATGGGCGGAAACCAGGAAATCAACGCTGCCTGTGCCGGGTTGCAGTGTGGCAGGCAATATCAGGCCAGACTCCATATCCTTGTTTTGAGTTGCTCCTGAAGGAATTTTTATTCCAAGGCCAACGATCAGGATTGCCTGCTTTGGAAGCGCTTTTTTGTACTGACTCATGAGTAGGATATCACCTAATCCGGATGTTTTACCTTCAATTTCACCGCTGAATGTTTCAGTAGTCTGACCTAACCACAGGTAGGGTATCAGAACAGTTCCGGTGATGTTTTCGGTAACGCCATAATCAATCTGCGCCAGCAGTGTTTTTGTAAAACGCGAAATATTCCCTCCGTCAACTTGTTCGGTTCCCTGTATAAAGTCTTCAATTAAATTGTTATCGTAAGTCATGCTTATTC
>QIDJ01000378.1 GCA_003228395.1 Flammeovirgaceae bacterium | reverse complement strand
CAGCGAAAAATAGTGAAAACCTCCAGCGGTGAAATGCGAATGGGGGGGGTGATCTATTCTGATTCAGCGGATAAAGCAGCCCGTTTTATAATGAACTGCAACCAGCGAAAAATCCCGCTTGTTTTTCTGCAGGATGTTAGCGGTTTTATGATAGGAAAGCGCGCCGAGCATGGCGGAATCATAAAAGACGGTGCAAAAATGGTAAATGCAGTAGCCAATTCAATCGTACCAAAATTTACATTTATTCTGGGAAACTCCTACGGGGCCGGTAATTATGCCATGTGCGGAAAAGCCTATAATCCGCGGTTGATATTTGCCTGGCCCACGGCCGAAATAGCCGTGATGAGCGGAAATGCAGCTGCACAAACCTTATTGCAAATCAGGGTTTCATCCGAAAAATCCAAAGGAAAAACGATATCTGCTGAAGACGAAAAAAAACTACTCAGCGAAATAGAAGAAAAGTATAATTCCAAATTAAGTCCTTACTATGCAGCAGCACGGCTATGGATCGACGGGATTATTGATCCGCTGGATACCCGGAAGATAATTTCAACAGGTATCGAAGCTGCCAACAATGCACCGGTTACAGAGAAATATAATGTAGGTGTGATACAAACTTAAGCCCTTGCGGGTTAATCTTCACCTGTTATTGTTTTGAAGAAAAAGAATATAAACGAAAAAGAACTTAAGGCCCTGGTTTCCCTGCTGGACGACAATGATGAAGAGGTGAGTGAACACGTCGAAAGCAAAATACGATCAATGGGTAATGCCGTTATCCCTTATCTGGAAGTACAGTGGGAAAATGTCTTTAATCCTATTATTCAGAGAAAACTGGAAGACATCATTCATTCACTTCAGTTTTTATTCCTGCAACAACGGCTTATCGCATGGAAAGACAGCAACGAGCAGGACCTGTTGGAAGGTATATGGCTGGTAGCTACTTATTTGTATCCTGATCTCGAATTTGAAAAGATCAGGGGTGAACTCGAACAAATATATTATGAAGCCTGGTTGGAATATAAAACGGATGCAAGTCCCTTTGAAAAAGTTAAAATCCTAAACAGTGTGTTGTTTGACAAACTTAAGTTTATGCCAAATTCCAGGAATTTCCATGCCCCTGGAAATTCGATGATCAATACGGTGCTCGAAACCAGGAAAGGCAACCCGCTTACACTTTGTGTCATCTACCAAATGGTGGCACAGAAATTAAAAATGCCTGTTTATGGCGTAAACCTGCCTAATTTGTTCATCCTTACCTATAAGACAAAAGACCAGCAATTCTACATTAATGCGTTCAACAGGGGTATTATTTTCACCCGCGAAGATATTACTAACTACATCTCACACCTCAACCTCACCCCGATGGATTTGTTTTTTGAACCCTGCACCAACAAAGACATCATCCGGCGGTTGCTGCGCAATCTTATGGCAGCTTTCGATAATGTTGGCGATCATTATAAATCTGAAGAAGTGAAAATCCTCCTCAAGTCTATAACAGAAGGAAATGAAATTGAATACTGAATGATACAGGATAGATTTTACTTCTTTTTGATGACACAGCCGGCAGGCCTGACGTATGCTTCAACAGGATCGTTGCCTGAAAGCACCTGATCCAGTGCGGTTTTCAGATAATGCGCATCTACATCACTTCCCACCTGTGGGTTATCGTCGATCGCACCCTGGTAAACCACCTTGTATGCTGATCCGTCCGATAAAAGTATGAATGCTTCCGGGCACTTCAATGCATTTAATAATTTGAGTGCAACCTGTTGCTTGTCTTCCAGATAGGGCATATTGAGTTGAAAATCCAGGGCGAATTTAGCCATATTCTCAATTGACTCTTCGGGGTTGAACTGGTACGGGGAAGCGTTGATAAGTAAAAACTGGACCTCTTCGTAGGTGGATGCCATCTTTTTAAGCCGGTCGATATAAATTGTAGAATAGGGGCATCCGTTGCAAAAGAATACCGGCACAATTGCTTTTTTATCCTGAAAATCAGAAAAGTTGACGGCTCTTTTCACGGCCACATCCGTAAGTGTAATATTTTCCACCACCGTTTGAGCTAGCAATGGACTGGTCCAGACCACATGCATTGTCAAAAGCAGAACCAACCGGATAACTTTATCTGACCGTATAGCTAACGAGGTAATCATTGCGATTTTCATATTTGATTTTATAGGTGGATTCTTTACCGTTTAAATTTATAATGCCGGTTAAAAAACCCTCTGAATTAAGTTTAAAAGCTTCTATCTCCAAATTATCCTTAAATATCACAAATTTCCTGCCATGTAATTTATACAATGTTTCTTTTGCACTCCATAAAAGCGTGAGCTTTCGTGTATCTTTCGCCGCATATGCCTGTTCTTTATCATTCAGAAATTTTTTTGATATTTTAAATATTCTTTCCCTGGGTTTTTCCAGATCAATACCCACATCCTTATGATGATGATAAATCACGGCAACATACGGATACGAGTGGGATACGGATATGGTTCCTTTCTGATTAACCAGGTGTGGTTTTCCGAATTCATCCTTTGAAATACCCTGATAGTCCCGGCCGGCATGTTCAAGCAGGTATTTTGCAACTACACGTGAGGCAAGCCATTCGAGTTTTTTATAATGATTTGATATACTTTCGTAAGAACCAATTTCTTCTTTTTTTAAATCAAGAATAAGAAAGAAATTACCAATTTCTTCCGTAATCCTCCATAGCGCCCAGGAAGATGCGTCATTTATCTTATTAATTGATTCCATTGGCATATTTAACTGCTAAGTTAAAATTCGCAATGGAAAAGCGAATAAGATTTAACTATTTTCATTTATCACGGATTCATGTAAGGCAGGAATCGTCACCGGCGCAAGAAGATAAAGAGGTGATCCATATACGCCAGGTTCTTCTCTCCAACCTGATTCCCAACACCAGATGAAAAAGGAAAAATGAGCATACCACAAAGAACTTGAAAAATCAACTATGAGGGTTTTGGCGTCGATGATAAACATTTCGTAAATTGTGGCCGTGAAAAAATGCCTGTCAGGCAACAATAATACTGATAAGAATACGCTACTTTTAGTAAACCGTAATTTGTTTTTTAACTATATCATAAAAGATAATGAAAATCACCCCGTTGGAAATCCGTCAGAAGACGTTCGAAAAAAAATTGCGAGGGTATGATAAAGATGAGGTTAATGCCTTTCTCCTCACCTTATCACAGGAGTGGGAACGAATGATCGATGTAAGCAAAGAATTGAAAATCAAGCTTGAATCGGCTGAAAGAGAGGTTCAAAAACTACGCGAAGTAGAAAGTTCCCTCTTCAAAACACTGAAAACTGCTGAAGATACCGGCGCCAACATGATCGAGCAGGCTAATAAAACGGCTGAATTGCACCTGCGTGAAACCCAGATGAAAGCGGATGCCATTCTGAATGAATCGAAAATGAAATCAAAAAACATGCTTGAGGAAGCAGAAGCAGCTTCACGTAAAGTAATAGATGACCTGGAACGGCACATTCATGATCTTTTTAAGATCTACCGCGATATTGAAAATCATAAAGATACATTGCTTGCTGAAATCAAACACTTGTCCGAAGACAGCCTCGAACGAATAAAAAAGCTGGACGGTCAGATAACTACGATAAACCTGGATGAACAATTACAGCGGATAAATCAGTTTAGCAGCCCTTATAATTTACCTGACAACCCTGCCCCCCGGAAAAAATCCTCGTCCGTTAAGCCTCCGGAAAAAACTGAAAAAGAGGCAGTAAACATTAAAAAAGGCGACTCCTTTTTTGATGAAATTGAATAGGAACGAATAGCATGAAACAATTAAAAGGCTGGATTAAGCTGGAGGGCATTACAATAAAGGCCTATCATGGGGTTTATGAACATGAAAGAAAAGACGGAGGTACCTTCAGCGTTGACCTTAAAGTGAAAGGAGACCTGCAACCCGCAGCAACATCGGATGATGTCCATAAGGCTATCAATTATGAAGCGCTGGCAAGCATAATCAATGAGGAGATGCAAATTCCTTCAAACCTTGTGGAACATGTAGCAGACCGGATTCTTGTCCGGATTTTAAGTGAAATGCCTCAGGTTTTAAAAGTAAAGATCACGATAGCTAAAATGACCCCTCCGCTGGATATTTCCTGCCGGGCTTCAGTTATCAAAATGAAACTCAAAAGGTCTTAAAACTTATATCAATACCATTTATAAATTTTCATGCCAAAAGCGAAAGACCCTGCTCCTATGAGGCAAAGCATAAACAAAGCAGGTATTACATCCATAATGACCGCCCCTTCATTAAATACACTTCGTACGCCATCGGCAAGCATCGTAAGCGGCATCCATTGAATAAATGCGATGGTCCAGTCCGGAAAATTGTGATAGCTGAAGAATATGCCCGAAAGGATCATCATGGGCATAACCACCGCATTTATCAATCCGTTGCCGATCTGTGCATTGTCTGTGCGCGAAGAAACCAGTATGGCAATGCCAGTGAATGCAACGTTGCCGGCAACGTATAATAGTGCAAACGCGGCAATGCTCCCCTGAATGGAAATATCAAAATACAGGTAGGTGAAAAAAAGAATGATAAATACATCGAGGCCACTCAGTACCAGCCTGGCAAGAAACTGAGCCAGCATAAACGAGGATTTTTTCATCGGGGTGGCGATCATCCGGCGTAGCAATTTCTTAATTCGCTTGTCAATCAGGGAGTAGCTGATCCCCCACATACATGACATCATAATGTTCATGGCAATCAGTCCGGGAACAAGAAAATCAACATAGCGTGTTCCCTTTCGGGTAAAAGGCACCACGCTGGCTGTCTCTTCACCTATAATTCTGTAGCCCGAAAGCGTGCCGGAAATATGAAGATATGCCAACTGGGCTTCTGCGTTTGCCGGATCGAAGCGGTACGCCGTCTTATTTCCTGATTCGTCGATGATCAGCGAAACTTTACCTTTCTTTAGCATAGAAAGTGCATTTTCCCAACCGGTTTCTATGAGTTGATAGGTAACCTTGCCGGTTTTATCGTTTCCTGCAATCAGCCGGCCTGATGCATCTGCCCACTGCGAAATGACACCCTCCGTGGTTGCATTTCTAACCCAGGCAACATTTCTGATCAGTTCATCCTGTTTGGTAAAGGCGATACCCAGCCCCCAGGCCATCAATACCGGGAACAGCAAAGACCAGAAAATAACGCCTGGGTTGCGGTAAAATTCCTTAAACGTAACCGAAATAAGTTGTGTGGTTTGATTCAGCATGCAACCGTTCTAATTAATTATAAGTAAATGGGTTTAGAATATTTTAATGAATTCTGACACTTATACAACCAGTGATTCCTCTAATTCTTTTCGCCCCATTTCGGGGCTACTGATGGCGCTTCAGCCAGGCTGTTGCGCACTTTCTTTATGGTGGCTTCATCAAACTGGGTCCAGTTTTCCGGAGGATACATTTCCTGGCCGGGTTTAAGTACCTTAATATCCTGACCGGGATACATTTTTTTTATTTCACCCCACGTAGTCTGTGTCCAGTATTGTTTGTCGTACACTTGTAACGGCACATCTCGCATCGGGCCTGAAGCGCCTTTACCGATCAACGGCCACCAGGTGCTTTCGGTTTCGCGGTCCCAGAATACAAAGCCGTCGAGGCCATCCCACACTTCAGGATCATAGTAGGTATATCCGCTCAATGCAAAAGTAAATACTTCACCTCCCATATTCCGGTCATAAATAGCGCCCAGATCGGCCAGCACACAGTACGCCGCCATCACCGGCTTACCGTCAACTACATCGTTCACTACTTCATGGTGCGTGAGAAGTTCGATGCTGTAAGCACGTATGTCTTCTCCTATTTTCAACGAAAGGAAACGCTCGGAATCAGGAAAAATTTTATCCGCCTCTTCCCGGTTCATAAATTCAGGAGAAATTAATGCATCAAATTTCTCGCGGCCTACCCCATAATGAAACTGCTCTTCTTTAAGGATGCTGTTGGAAACGTTGAAATGCCATGTAGAATCTTCTCCGCCGTACATATATTTTTCGCCATTCACGGTAAAGAATTTTCCATTCTCGATGGCAAGAGGCCGCTTTTTCTCCGTTTTTTCATCTTCCTCCGTAGTTTCTTCCTTCTTAATGTGTTCGCATTGATAAAACAAAAGTGTGGCTAACGACATCAGAATAATTTTTAGCGATTTCATAGTACTGGTAGTTATCAGGTTACTATTTGACTTTGTAAAATAATGAAAGATGGATCATAAAAACACTATAATGCATTCAACTTATAGAAAATGACTATTTTTATCAGCCTCAATGTGATTCTAATCTAAAAAGTCTCCTCCTTGGAGGAGATTAAGAGGTGGGTAAAAATTTTTATTAAAACACTTACATTCCAACTAACCACAATGCAGTAAATTATCTGTAAGTTCTGTTAAATTGCTTACCTTTTTTTGAAAACCCACCCCTAACCTCTCCGTTGGAGGGGAATTAGATTTAGTTGACAATCAGCATTTTAGGATATTTAGTCATTAGTAGAAAGTTCTTATTTCATGCCGCTTTTATGATCTCAATAAACGTAGCCGGTTCGGGACGTACCCGGTAATTGTTGGTTTGTTCAAGGTAGATAATTTTACCCTTTTCATCCGTAATGATCACTGTTGGTAAAACGGATTCAGAATCGTATCCAATCGCCTGAAAGCCCATCGGCACCGCATACTTTTGATTCAATCCCAATTTACGGGCTGCTTCATTGTTTTCATCGGTCAGAAAATGAAATGGTACCTTCATTTTACGGGCCAGATTTTTTGTGTATTTGTGCGGTTGGGGGCTTACAAGGGCCACTTCTGCACCCAGATCAGCCAGTTCCTGATATTGTTTCGAAATCTCTTTGATCTGGGCCATGCACAACGGACACCAGTTGCCCCGGTAATACAGGTATATCGTCTTTTTTTTAAACGAAGAGGTATTAACTCTTTCACCTTTTTCATTAAGAAAGGAAACTTCGGGTAAATAGTTTCCGGGTAAAAGCATTTCGTGATCGCGGCCTGAAAAACGGGAATACCATGTGATATACAATATCCAGGCCGCAAGGCTAATAGCAGATAAAAACAACTCTCCAATGCTAATTTGTCCATTACTAAAAGCGATCAATGCAAGCACAAAACCGCTGGTTATCATTGCCGTCAGCACAAATAAATGCCTGGATGTCCGTGGCGTTTTAAATATAAACAACCTGCCGAAAAATAAGAGCGGTACGAGTGACAGCAGCAACAGTGCGATACCTGCAAGACTGACCGGCTGCCTGATCATTCCGCTTACCGCCCGATACAATAAATACATCCAGTACCCTGATGCGGTACTTATAAATATTGATTTCAATAAGTTCATAAAACGGGATTTGGGTATTTCTAGCTAACCGGATGCAGCTGAAATAAGTTCCGGTATTTTTTCAGGACAAGCTGAAAAATTCCGTTATGCGGGTTAATACACATAAAAATATATCCGCAAATATCTATAAATATCCGTATTTATCCGTATTTATGGATTTTCTACTCATTTCGCAATTCATCAGCCGGATGTCCCCGGGCAGCCCTGATTGTATGAATACTTACGGTCATTAGCGCGATAAGAAAAATGATTAGTCCTCCCGTCATAAAAATTATTGGACTTAATTTTATTCTGAAGCTAAAATTTTGTAGCCATTCATTCATTAAAAACCAGGCTATAGGTGTAGCAAGTATAAAGGCCACGAGTATCCACTTTGAAAAATCAACGGTAAGTAATTTAAATATATCTATAAAAGTTGCGCCTATCACTTTTCTGATTCCGATCTCTTTAGTCCTGTTTTGCGTAATAGCCCAGGCCAGTGAAAAAAGTCCGGAGCAGGTGATCAGTATGCCGATTAATGCAAATGAAACAATGATTTTCAGAAAATATAGATCATCCTTATGTGCCTTCATAAGTTCATCTTCAATTAAACGATATTCAAAAGGATAATCCGGGTAAACCTGCTGCCAGCGTTTTTTAATTTCTTTTAATATCCCTGCAAGCATACCTGAAGTATAATCCATAATGATGCTTTTTGCAAGATGATCGCTTTCATCCAGTATAATAACCACAGGAGGAATCTCATTTTTGAATGACCCAATATTAAAATCTTTTACAACTGCAATGATCTCATCTTTTGCGCCGGGAAGTATCTGGCCCAATGGATCGGTTAAATTAAAATATTGCACCAGCTTCTCGTTTACAATTGCTCCTTTTCTTTGGTGGTAATCCCCGCTGATCACTTTCAAACCAAATGTGTTTATCAAATCCTCGTCGCCGCTAAATACATTTGGCGAATAATAATCATCATTCTCCAGTTCATACCTGATTTTCCAGTTTCCCAATGGATTTCCATTTGAAATGGCTGCGTTGTTTATTCCGGATATTTCCAATAACTTTTGCTTTAGTACCGGCAGTTTCGTTTTCATTATTGAATCAGCCACCTGTAGTTCAATCAGGTTTCGGTTAAACCCCAGCGGTTTGTTTTTGATGTAGTTCATTTGTTCGATGATCGTAATCGCACAGATAACGAGTACGATTGATATTACAAACTGAAACTGGAGCATTGTATTATTAAATGTTATCCTGGAGGAGACATTTCCGGAAATTATGCTGATGGGAGGTATTTTCGAGAGTCTGGCAGACAGATAATAAACGACCGTGGCGCCGAGAAGGAAAATAATGGCGCCGTAACCCATAATCATATTGAAATTTGAAAAATCGGATAATTCAATGGACGTATTTACCGTATTGTTGAATTCCGGCAGTAAAAACAGGGTTAAAAGCAAAGAAAGTGCATAGGATAAGGACACGTAAATGAATACTTCGGTCATGGTTGTATTTCTTATACTGGCCACGCTGGCGCCAAGCACTTTTTTTAATCCAAACTCTTTCTTTCTTTTCATAAGCAGGAGTAGGAATAAGTTGATGAAATTAAAGCCGGCAATAAGTAAAATAAGAAATGAAACTGTCGAGCCGATCCAAATGAATATTTTATCCCTTGCGACCGAAAATGTTCGCGTGTTACTCTGATCAAAGTACACTCTGTCGAGAGGCTGAAGAAAAAATTCCGATTTTCCGGGACCTAATAATCCGGGTACATGCTTATCCCGGTTAATTTTGTCCGCCTGTTCCAAGGGGTTGACATTTGCATTTAGTAGCAGGTAGTCAACAGACCACCACAAGTTGTCAAATTCAGCATAGGATACAAGGGCATCAAATTTAAGATGTGACTGGCCGGGGATTTCATCCAATATACCTGTCACCGTAACAACTTTTTGAATATTCTTTTGTTGCAAAAGGATATCTTCCCCAATCGCATCCGGATGTCCAAAAATGACTTCTGCCAGTCGCCTGGTGAGGACAATTCCACCTGGCTGCAGTGCTGTTTCCTTGTTGCCTTGCATCAGCGGGAAGTCAAAAACGGTAAAAAAAGCTGAATCAGCACCAAGGATAATCTTATCGTCCCATATTGTTGCATTATTGGACAAAGCAATATCATCGATAGCCGCTATCTTACAAATCGCCTCAATTTCAGGATAATTGTCGTCAATATATTTCGTTGATTTTACAAGGATAAAGGAAATTTTGCCTGTTTGCCCCATGGGATTGTTGCTCAGCAAACGATATATCCTTCCTTTATTTGTGTGAAAAGAATCCGTACTCAGCTCCCGGAAAAGAAAGACGAATAATATATTGGAGAGGGAAAGCCCGAATGCAAGACTCAAAATAATGATGAAAGAATAGACCTTCTGGCGAAACAGATTTCTAAAAGCTAATTTGATGGTTGTTTTAAGCATGATTTGGTTGTCTGATATTCAGATGTGGCTTTACTTTTTATTTTTAATCACCACCAATTCCACATCTATACTATCTGGTGTCAGTACAAGCCCATGTTTTTTCAGCAAATCATCCTTTGCCTTTTCCAGATTTTCAATTGAAAACTCAAACTCAAAAAAGCCATTCATGTTTGTTGCGTCGGAAACGAAGACGTCAAAATGATTTTCCAGTTCGTCGGCTAACCCGGAAATGGAAATTCCGCTTCCTTTCCAATATGTTTTAAACTCCGAAGAACTGGCCCCACTATATATTTTCGTTGTGTCAATAGCGTTTGCAATGAATAAACTGTCGTACAGCAGCTTCAATTGATACCCGTTTACCGTTTTCTTTTGTGCATGGGCTTCATAGCCCAGTTCATCCAGTATTGATGCTGCAACAACGGGCTTCACATCACTGTATTTCAACTCTTCGGCAATTTTAAACCGGATATCGTACGTATGGACCGTATCCGGAACAACAATTCGCTTTTTACTCCTGTTCAGAAACACCGAAAAGATCTCATTGAGCGGTTTGTTAACCAGGCTTATTTCATTCTCCGTCATCTGAAAACCTGAACCAGCATCCATATAGTCATTTATCCGCACTTCAACCGGGTAGATCTTTTTCAGTTCCAGGTCGCCGCCAGCTACCTGTGGTGCAACTTTTTCATCCGGTTGCACTTCCGGATAAAATTCTTTATCCAAAACCAGGTCAATGATTTCGCCGGTAAGATGGCTGGGGTACCCTTTCCAGCGTAAAACACCCTTTTTATCTATTAGAAAGGTAGTTGGATAACCGTTCACACCGTAAGCTTTTATCAGTTGATAGGCCGTATCTGTTCCGATGTTCGCCAGCATCTTCTTTTTCTGAATGAATTCCGTTACAATCTCTTCCGGTTCGAATGTTACTGAAACAAAGGCGATTTCTTCATTTTTATATGCTTCAGACAGATCATTTAAATGGGGAACCGTATAAATACAAGGTGCGCAGCTTGTGAACCAGAAATCAAGCAGAATGGCCTTCCCTTCCATTTTTTTAAATTTATAGACGGGATTGCTAACCCAATTGTCCACCCTGATTTCCGGGGCAGGTTCGCCGATTTGTACTTGTGCATTAAGTGGAGTAATCGATTTCAGGAAAACATAGATTACCAGTGTATATCTCAAATATTTATTCATTGAAGACACAACATTAATACTAAACAGTCATAACATCAGCTAATTGAATACAGGATTTCCTTCTGAATTCCACCAAATCAGAGGCGAAAATTGATGGGATAAAATTACCTGTAACCGTCACTATCGAAAAATAAATTGGTTCCCGTCATATAAATTCGAAAGGATTTTATTATAAAGGAATGTTTTTTTATATTATTACCGTAAATTAAGTCAAAGTTGACAGATGCGACAACACCAAAAAGGAAGACCGGCCACAAAACCGGTTAGATTAAAAGAAGGATTTTATATAGAATTAAGAACAAAAGGATCTAGTTCGGGTATCAAAATTAGAAGAGATACCAGGGAAGAAATTGACCTGGCAATCAAGCAGTACGAGAAAAGTAAAATTGTTACCTATTTAGGCCAGGTCAAAGATGGTAAGTGGCTGGATGGTAAAAATAAAGGCAAAAAAACAGGTTAACATAAGCAACGTTCCTGATTCACCGCACATTCCGGTTTTTTATTAAACTAACCGGCATTATTACTTCCGTTTTAAACGTTCGTTTATTGACTGAAAGATTCTGATATGCCATGTTCTTATTTCTCCTCAATTACAAAAAAGTGTCAGGGTTTATTTTTGATTTATTCATCCAGCCGCCTTCCGGTCATTTGAACGAATAAATCATCAAGTGTCATCTTGCGGCATTCAAGTGAATTAAGATTTATATTTCTGGATTCAAATTCACGTTGCAACTGTGGCAGATATTCCACCAGATCTTCTACCACGAGGCGCCATTTGGCCGTATTCGGTTCAAATTTACTATGTCTGATATGTTGTTTTGCCGGAAAATCTGCTTCAGAAAAAGCGCTTCCTACCGAAAATTCGATTATTTCACCTGCGCTGTATTCGGTGAGTAACTCATCCAGCGTACCCCGGGCCAGTACTTTGCCGTGATCAATAATGACGATACGGTCGCAGAGATAAGAAGCCTCCTCCATGTAATGTGTGGTAAGTATCATGGTGGTTTTGCCATTGTCCTTCAGATCCATCAGAATTTTCCACACTTCTCTTCGGGCCGACGGATCAAGGCCCGTTGTGGGTTCATCCAGCAGGAGTATTTCCGGTTGGTTCAGGAGGGCTATTCCCAGCGCTAATCGCTGACGCTGACCCCCTGACAGATTTTCAGTATAGGCAGTGGATTTTTCCTCCAGATTCACCATTCCCAGAATTTCGGATATCCTGCTTCCGGGAAGTTTATAAAAACTGGCAAATAGGGCAAGCGTTTCCCGCACATTCAGTTTATCGATAAACTTAGTTTCCTGTAGTGAAATACCCAAAATCCGGTGCAAACGGTCTTCATTTCCCCGCCATTCAAATCCGTTTATCCGTATTTCACCAGCATCCGGTTTCTGAATTCCTTCAATCATTTCCACCATCGTGGTTTTGCCCGCTCCGTTCGGCCCCAGCAAGGCCACATACTCCCCCCTGGCTATCTCCATGCTGATGCCCCGAACCGCTTTCACCTCCTTGTAGGATTTTACGATGTTATGCACCTGAATAGACGGTTTCATCTTTTTAGATAGATTTTTGTTAAACCTAACTAAAAAACCGGTATGAACAGAGGATTCGTGCTTTCATCGTAATATAATTGCCTTTTAAATCATTTATATAGCCCCTTGAAAGATGTATTTACTTCTTTAGCGAATTGCCGGTTTGCTGTCTATCTTTGACATAAATGATTCAATTAACGTACAAACAGATGAAATATCTATATACCGCCTGCCTGTATTTTATTTTTCTGGGTAATGCTGTTGCCCAGGAAAATCCGGCGTATAAAATTTTTAACAAATCAGGCAACGAAACTGATTTTGGTGAAATGGTAAGTGCTGCCGTATCTTCTGATGTTATTCTGTTTGGCGAACTGCACAACAACGCGGTATCGCATTGGCTGCAATATGAAGTTACCAATGCGGTTATTCAACAAAAAGGCCAAAAGGTGATTTTAGGTGCCGAAATGTTTGAATCGGATAACCAGTTGATGATCGATGAGTTTTTGTCGGGTCTCATATCTGAGAGAAGTTTTGAAACGCAAATGCGCATGTGGAAAAACTACAAAACAGATTATAAACCGCTTATGCTTCTGGCAAAAGACAATCAGTTAAAATTTGTGGCGTCCAATATCCCAAGAAGGTATGCCAGTTTCGTTTTTAATCATGGCCTGGATAGTCTTTCTGTGCTATCCGACCAGGCAAAAGTGTATATCGCACCTTTGCCAATAGAATACACTATGGAAACCCCGGGATATGATTCCATACTTGTTATGGATACGCATGGCCGGGGTGACTCCATTAGAATGGTTGAATCACAAGCCTCAAAAGATATTACCATGGCCTATTTTATCCTACAAAACCTCGTTCCTGACGCCACATTCATTCATTACAATGGCGACTACCATTCCCGGATTTATGGAGGAATATACTATTACCTTAAAAAGTCTAAACCGGATCTATCCATTTTAACTATCGCTTCTGAGGAAAATGAAGATACCTCATTACCCCAAGATGCCAAAGGATCGGCCGATTTTGTGATCGTCATCCCGAAAAGTTTTACTAAAACATATTAGCGTAATAGCCTTTTTTATAGACTAAGCCAGAATAAATTTCATCAATTAAACGATTTGCCTACTAAACAAGGAAATTGTACATCTGTTTATACCTAAAAACCTCCGTTTTTAAATAAGACTAAAAGTGATTTGTTGCTGTGTTTTAACAGATTTCCTTTTTACACATTTTTTTATTACCCCTCCATGCTGCCTGGCAGCTATGAGCTGAAGTTTTCTTGTCAAAGTTTAATAGTATGTTTTCTGCCGGTTTCCGGACAAATGCACCTAAATGCATTAAGGCCAGGCATACGATGATCGCAGATAATTTACATTTCATCAATTTGTGGGTTTTCAGATTAAGACGCCTTTCCTGATATGAAAGATTTAATCAACTATTGTTCGCAAAGATCCCGCCAGTCGATGATGGTGATCTCCAGTTTATCTTCGTTGTCGTAAATCCGGTTATCCACTTCCGCACATTCCAGGGTTTTTTCTACCGTTTCCCAGCTTCCTCTTGTGAATTTGAATTCATCACCCTGAACCAACGCCACGGAAATGCAGTAGCAGTTTGGTATAACCGTATTTTTTGTCAGTTTGAAATTTACATCACCCGGATCCCATCCGTTGAAACTTCCGACCACGTAAATATCTGACCCGTCTGGAGTAGTTTCAGGAACCGAAAGGATGATGGTCGCTTGTCCGTCCACATTGCAGCTTGCAACTGTTACGCATGTCCATTTCACTTCCACCTGAACATCGGTAGGTGTTGATTGATTTCCCGCTACATCTACTGCGGATACGCTTACCACATACGGGCCAACTTCTGCATCCGCCGGAATAATTATATCCACATCAAGCGCATGTGAGGTGGGAGAATCGAATGCCGTAATTATTTCTGTTACAACCGGACTGATTCCATCTTTGGGGGTTACCGAAATATTTATCGAAGAAAGCTGCCTGTCATCCGTAACCGTACCCGTTACCGATATACTATCTCCGGGAGCAAAACTATCATTTGCCTCCGGAGTCACCAGGCTTACCGTCGGGCTAACCGTGTCCGCCGGCTCATTATCGTTGTTGCATGAAACCACCACAATTACCATCATTGCAAGCATCATCATTATATTTAACTGTTTCATATCACTATTATTTTTAATACTGACTATCTTTTAAATCACAATTATAACTGCTTTTAAACTAAATATTTATAATAAAAATCAGTGTTTTATCTGCAATCGTTTGTGGAATCGTTTGCGAAAAATAAACGTTTTAGAAAAGTGTGGATTCTTTGTTTTTATAGTGATTTTTGGATAATTGGATAAAACACGTTTCACATATTCCGGTAAATAATGAGGCTGTCAGTTCTTTTTTTCAGTTCACTGTTTCTGATTTCTATTACGCTATCGGCCCAGATTGTCATCCTAAACCCTGAAACAGCAACGGCGGAAGATTCTGTAGTGGTGGTTTTTGATGCCACCCAGGGCAATTCAGGTCTGATCGGGGCAGCGAAAGTATATATGCACTCGGGTCTGGTTACCAGCGGCCCCAATGGTACCGATTGGAATTTCGTGATTGGAAACTGGGGACAGGACGACGGCGTCGGGCAAATGACGCGTGTGCCAGGTGACAGTAATAAATGGCAGCTCAGTCTTTCACCTTCGATCCGGATGTATCACAATGCGCCGGAAGGAACAAACTATTTCCGGCTTGCTATGGTTTTCCGGAACGCTGATGGATCTGTCAAAGGCACGGGTAATCCCGGTAATATTAGCGGCGGAATAGTAACTGATAACGGAGACATCTATCTTGATCTGGCAGTGGAAGAATTTATCCGGATTGTAGCGCCCCTGAGCCGTGAACAGTATGTGTACCCGGGAGATTCCGTTGTATTCATTGCCGAAGCATCGAGCCAGGCCAGCCAGATCAAACTCCTGCTTGATGAGGGTGCGGGATTTCAAGAAGTAGCTGCCGCCACCAACACCTCTACGCTTTTGTTTAGTTATTTCCCACAGAAATCGGGCAGCATAATGGTAAAATTCGTTGCTACCATCAATACTGTTAATGTGGAGATTGCCGATAGTTACCTGATTATTATTAAAAGCCCTTCCCCGGAGGCGTCACTGCCTGCCGGATTGATAAACGGCATTAATTACGATCCGGCCGATAATACGAAAGTAACACTCGTACTTCTCGCACCCGGTAAAGAGTTTGTATATGTAAATGGCGATTTATCGAACTGGGAAATAAGCGATACCTACCTGATGAATAAAACGCCAGATGGAGAACAATTCTGGCTTGAAATAACCGGCCTGGAACCAGGCAGAGAATACATTTTCCAATATTGGGTAGAGGGTACGGTTAAAATTGGCGATCCGTATGCCGATAAAGTCGTTGATCCGAATAACGATCCGTTTATCCCTGAATCCGTTTATCCCAACCTTATTGAATACGATAAAACGGAGTTTGGAATTGCTTCGGTGTTTCAGACGGGTCAGCAGCAATTTATATGGAGCAGCACTGATTCCGTTTTTCAACGCCCGGATCAAAAAGACCTGATTGTGTATGAATTGCTCCTGCGTGACTTTATCGGCTCACATGACTATAAAGACCTGACTGACACGCTGGATTACCTGAAGCGGCTGGGAGTAAACGCCATTGAACTCATGCCCGTTATGGAATTTGAGGGCAACGACAGTTGGGGCTACAATACCTCCTACTTTTTTGCCCCCGATAAATATTACGGCACAAAAAATGATCTGAAAGCATTTATTGATAAGACGCATACGGAAGGAATTGCGGTAATCCTCGACATGGTGCTCAACCATGCGTTTGGCCAGAATGCCATGGTGCGAATGTACTGGGACGGCAATAAACCTTCTGTCGAAAATCCGTGGTTCAATCCGGAAGCCACGCATCCGTTCAGTGTCGGGTTTGATTTTAACCACGAAAGCGCCTACACCCAGGCGTTTGTTGATTCGGTAAATGCCTACTGGTTGCAGGAATATCATTTCGACGGCTTTCGTTTCGACCTGTCAAAAGGATTTACGCAAAATGTAACTACCGATGAAGGCGTCTGGAGTAATTACGACCAGTCGCGGATTGATCTGATCACACGTATGGCCAACCGGATAAGGGAGTACGATACGTCGGCATATATTACACTGGAACATTTCGCCGCTGCGGAGGAAGAAAAAGCGCTTTCGGATTCGAACATGATTCTTTGGAATAATATGAATCATACGTACAGCGGGGCGCTCTCCGGAACCAATCCTACTGGAAGTTTTTCCGGAGCTGACAGGATCACGCACATCAGCTACATGGAAAGCCATGATGAGCAACGGTTGTCCTATGCAATCCGTACGGGGGGCACATGCCTCGGTACCTATGATATAAAAAGCGATCCGGTAGCGCTTGACCGGGTAAAACTCGGTGTCGCATTCAGTTACCTGGTGCCCGGCCCAAAGTTGCTATGGCAGTTTCAAGAGCTTGGATACGACATAGATATTAATTTCAACGGACGGTTGGGTATAAAACCCCAGCCCTGGGGCGCCGGCGGACTGGGATATTATGAAAATACGGACCGCCAAAAATTGTATAAAGCGGTTTCGGCCATAATCCGGTTGCGTACGGATTATTCGCAGGTTTTCCGTAACGGAAATTTCAACTGGACTGCCGGCGGCGAAGTCCGGAAAATAATACTTACTCATCCGGATCTTAACCTGGCGATTGTTGGCAACTTTGGCCTGGCGGCGACGGAAATCGTTCCCGGTTTCCCCGCAAACGGAACCTGGTATGACTATTTCAGTGCGGACAGCATGGAGGTAACCGATCAAAATATGCCCATAAACCTCATGCCCGGTGAATTTCATATTTTCGTTGACCGTCCGGTACCATGGCCGGAGCCCGGATTGGTGGAGCCCTTTCAGCCCATCGTGGTTACAGATCCTGTTTCATTTCATCAAAAGCAGCAAATACGCCTCATTTTTGACGCCACGCAGGCCGATCCGAATGGCACCAGTGGACTTACAGGAGCGGAAAAAGTCTATTTTCATTCCGGAGTTTTTCTCGATCCCAATGATACTACCTGGTCGTTTACGGTGGGCAACCCGGGAATGGATGACGGCATCGGTGAGATGACACGGGTGAGCGGCGAGGCGGATAAGTGGGAAATTACGCTTACCCCGGAAGATTACTATGGAGTGCCTGCCGAAACACGGATTTTCAAAATAGCTATGTTCTTTCGGGATGCCACCGGCCAGAACGTGGGTACTGCACCGGGAGGCAGCGATATCGTACTTCATGTGGATGCTGACCCGAACCTCAGCGCCATATGGACGGAACCGGACACGTTTGAAGTAAAAACGCAGGTTACCATCTTTTTTGATGCCACCCTGGCCGATCCCGCAGGCACACCGGGATTAACCGGGGCGTCAAAAGTGTATATGCATTCGGGTATCATTACCAGCGGCCCCACCGGCACATCCTGGCAAAACGTAGTCGGCAACTGGGGCCAGGATGACGGTGTAGGGCTAATGACAAAAGTGACCGGACAGGCCAACCAATGGCAAATCACGCTCACTCCCTGGACTTATTATGATGTGGCGGACGGAACCGATGTGTACCGGCTGGGCATGGTTTTCAGAAATGAAGACGGAAGCCGGGAAGGGAAGGACGAAGGGGCAAAAGATTTTTTCATCGATGTAGATCAGACGATAACCGGTATAGATGTATTTGAACAAGACGGAGTCAGGCTTCGCGTGTATCCTAACCCTGCTGAACATACGTTTACCATTCGAATACCTGAACAGGAGCAATCGGTACGGTTACGTCTTTTCGATGCACAGGGCCGGTTAGCGGACAGGAGGTACTACATTTCCCCGGGAGGTATCCGGGAAATAGAATATTCCACAACCTTGCTGAAAACCGGCATTTACTTTATAGAAATTGTGGGTAAAACCCGCTACACGGCGAGGGTGATAATTGAAAAATAGGGTTATTGGATTGCTTTTAGCCCTTTCCTCCTGTTCAGATCCACTGTTCAAAGGCATGGCAGGCAGGGCTAGCCACATTGAACCTGACAAGCATAGCAAGCCCGATTGATTCTATGGAAATTATCTCCAATGAGATAGTATAAAAAAAGGAATTCCCTATATTCGGTAATTGTGGCTCATACGAACAATTTATAAAATGAAAAAATTATTGTTTTTGATAATTCTTTTAGTTGGGAAGTTATCATACGGCCAGACAACTATTGATATTGAAAATCAAACGGGTAACATACAATATAGGCATGAACTTAGCCGGATAAGTGACCATAATTGATAAATACCAGGATAAAGTTTATTTTGTATCAATAAATGGATTTGACTCGTTTGAGCTCGGCAAGCAAATTGTTGAAGAAAATGGATTTATTGGAATAAAACTACATGCAGGAAAAAATCATCCGATGTTAGTGGATTATAATGTACAGTACTATCCAACCTATTATTTAATCTCACCAGAAGGGAAATTAATTTACAAACCGGTCGATTATTATCAAAAAGAACTAAATAATGTTCTTAAGTATCTTGATTAGATACGAGCCACATCATCAACTAAAACCTGTTTGCCAAAAGGCAAGCGGTCTGGCGGCCAATTGCGGCTTTACAAGTTGAGCCTTTTTAATAACTTTAGTGTCAATTGGACGATTTCGTCCCCCTGTAGGACAAAAGCGCCGCAACCGTTTAGCATTATCGTTACATTGTATTAGTTTAGTTATCGTTATGAAAACCATTTGTACATTCATGCTAATTTGTATTATAATAAAATTTTCACATGCCCAAACTCTGATAAAGATTGATTTGATTGAAAATGGGGTATTAGAAGAATCATTTCCTCTTCCACTTTTTGCAATTAACGACGGCATGATTTTTTACAATTCT